>NZ_LDRK01000025.1 GCF_001477055.1 Leucobacter chromiiresistens | reverse complement strand
GTACGAGAGGGAGGCGGGATCCGGAACCACCGTATCTGCCATGCCGACCAGTCTACCCGCCGCCGCCGGCGCGAATGCCGGGGCGGCGGGAGGGTGGGTGGGCGCATGCCGCAGCCCCGATCCCGGGTCAGCCGTTCGGCGCGGTCGTCGCCCGGTCCGGTTCGTCGACCGCCTCCCGCGACGCCGCCCGTTTGCCGAGCTTCGCCCAGGAGGAGCGGATCATGCGCTGGATCGAGCTGTCGAGGGCGACCGCGATGATGAGCGTCGCGCCGACGAGGATGGTCTGGAGGAACGGCGACGCCTGCATGAAGACGAGGCCCGCCCGCAGCACGCGGAAGAAGAGGAGACCGGCGACGACGCCGCTGATGCGGCCGACGCCGCCCTCGAAGGCGACGCCGCCGAGCAGCACCACTGTGAGCACCTCGAGCTCGAGGCCCGACCCGATGTTCGGGTTCGCCGACTGCACCTTCGCCGAGAGGAAGAGCCCGGCGAGGGCCGCGAACGCGCCCGTCGCGACGAAGAGCAGGAAGCGGGAGCGCTGCACGTTGACGCCCATGAGCCGGGCGGCACGCTCGTTGCCGCCGATGGCCTTGACCGACTTGCCGAACGTGGTGTGGTTGAGCACGTACCAGCCGAGGGCGATGACGGCGACGAGCGCGACGATCTGGATCGGCACGGGGCCCACTTTCAGGGTGCCGATGGCGCGGAACGCCTCGGGCAGCTCCGCGCGCGGAATGGTGCGTCCATCGGAGAGCAGCAGGGCGAGGCCGCCCCACACGCTGAGGGCGCCGAGCGTGACGACGAAGGAGTTCAGCCGGAGGTAGGCGACGAGGAACCCGTTCAGGGCTCCGGCGGCGATGCCGGTGCCGATGGCCGCCGCGAAGCCGAGCAGCGTCGATCCGGTCCCGCTCATCGTGAGGCCGCCGGTGATCGCCGCGGCCGATGCGACCGAGCCGACCGAGAGATCGATGGTTCCCGACATGATGAGGAACGCGGCGGGGATCGCGATGAGCCCGAGCTCCGCGGCCTGCAACAGGATGCTCTGCCCGTTCGCGAAGGTGAAGAAGTTGGGCCGGAGGATGGAGAAGACGGCGACGAGCACGATGAGGGCGAGGAAGATGCCGTTCTTCGCGGCGAAGATCTTCAGGCGTTCTGCGTTCATGGGAGTTCCGTTCAGGCGCGGGTCGGCTCGGCGATGGCGAGGAGCGAGGTCAGGAGGTCTTCGTTGAAGGTGCTGGAGCGGGGGACGGGCACGAGGCGATCGCCGAGCACCGTGTAGGCGCGGTCGCACATGCTCGCGATCTCGTCGGACTCGCTCGACGCGACGAGCACGGCGGCGCCGCGGGCCGCCGCGTCGCGCGTCGCCTCGACGATGTCGAGCTTCGCGCCGACGTCGACGCCCTGCGTCGGCTGCGCGAGGATCAGGAGGGCGGGCTGCGCGGGGTAGAGCCACCGGGCGAGCAGGTGCTTCTGCCGGTTGCCGCCCGAGAACTGCGAGACCTCGGCATCGGCGGAGGGGCCGCGGATGTCGAGGGCTGCGCGGGCCCGCTCGTACACGTCGGCCCCCGATCGTGCGGAGACCCACCACCCCCGTGCGCCGCCCGTCGAGTACGAGGGGAGCATGACGTTGTCGCGTGCGGTCTCGGAGGCGATGAGGCCCTCGGTATCGCGATCCGGCGGCACGAAGAAGACGCCGCGGCGGATCGCATGCGCCGGTGAGGGGAACCGCACGGCGGTGCCGCCCAGCGTGTACGGCTGGGCGGCACCCGATGCTCCCGCCAGGCGCGCCGCGATCTCGAACTGCTCGCCGCCGGCCATGCCGAAGAGGCCGACCACTTCGCCGGCCCGGGCGCGCACCGTGCCGCCGGGGACGTCGACGGAGACGACCTCGGGGCCCGGCTCCACGTGCGTGAAGTCGAGCGATCTCAGGTCGGGCACGAGCGCGTCGGCGAGCTTCGCCGGAGTGAAGTCGGTCGCCGGCCCGTCGACGACGACGCGGCCTCCGCGCAGCACCACGATGCGCGAGCACACCTCCATGATGTCGGGGAGGCGGTGCGAGACGTAGACCACCGCGATGCCGCGGGCCGCGAAACCTCGGATGAGCTCGTGCAGGGCGTCGGTCTCGGCTCGGCCGAGGGCGGCCGTCGGCTCGTCGAGCAGCAGCACCTTCATCTCGCCCGAGAGCATGCCGCGGGCGATGTCGACGAGTTGGCGCTCCCCGAGGCCGAGGGCCTCCACGGGGATCTCGAGCGGAAGGTCGGCGCCCACCGCCTCCAGGGCGGCGCGCGCCTGCGCCCGGCGTTCGGCGGCCCGGGGGGCCGGGCGGGCGAGGAAGAGGTTCTCGAGCACCGACATGTTCGGGGCGAGGGCGGGCTCCTGGTGGATGACGGTCACCCCGTGCTGGGCGGCTTCGCGCGGCGTCAGGCGCTTCTCGATGCGCGCGCCGTCGATGCTGAACGCGCCGCTGGTCGCCCCGATGACACCGGTGGTGACGTTGAAGAGCGTGCTCTTGCCCGCCCCGTTGTGGCCGAGCAGGCCGACGATCTCGCCGGGGGCGATGGCGAAGGTGATGTCTTCGAGCGCGCGCGTCGCGCCGAAGTCGACGGTCACTCCGGTGTACTCGAGTCGATGAGGTGCGGCCATGCGGGAATCCTCTCTGCGCCGCGAACGGATGCGTCGGGTCGCCCGGCGGCTGCCGGGCGACCCGGGGGTGCTACTGGTTCGCCAGCAGGAAGTCCTCGGCGTTCTCGCTCGTGACCTCGGTCACCGGAACGGACTGGTCTTCGACGGGCTCGCCCTCGGCGGCGTCGACGAGCATCTGCGCGTTCGCCTCGGCGAGCTGCCGGGCGGGGGCGATGTAGGCGTAGCGCCAGAACGAATCCGGCTGCATGATGACCTCCAGCTCGGCGTCCGTGGCGTCGAGGTTGAGGAGCAGCATGCTGTCATCGGTCGGGGAGACCCCGGAATCGGTAAGCGCCTGGTAGGCGCCGAGTGCGGGATCGTTCGCGATGGCGAGCCAGACCTTCGTATCGGGAGCCGCGTTGAGCTGATTCTGCACGGCCGCGTAGCCGTCGTCGAGGCTCAGCACCTTGTGCTCGGTGATGTCGAGGTTGAGATCCGCCGCTTCGAGCGCGCCGAGCATGCCCTGGCCGCGGAGGCGCCCGAGGTCCGTATCGGGCCAGCCGAGGAAGGCGACCTCGACCTGCTCGTCCCCGTAGGTCTCCGCGATCCACTCGGCGGCCTTCTCGCCCGCCAGCTTGCCGTCCGCCTCGTGGTCGAGCGTGACGGCGGCGGCGACGCCGTCCCAGGTGCTGCCGTAGCCGAGGATCGGGATGCCCGCGTCGGTGGCCTGCTGCGTGACCGCGACCATGGCGTCGGACTGCACGGGGTAGCCCATGATCGCCTTGATGTCGCCCCGCACGAGCCAGGACTCCCAGTCCTGCACCTGCGTCTGCGCGTTCCACTTGGGGTCGTCGGTGACGAACTCGTAGCCGGCGTCGGTCACGATCGTCTCCATGAAGGGGAGCATGTCGTTCCAGATCTGGATGTCGAGGCCGGCGAAGCTCATGGCGACCGCCCCCTTCGACCCCGATTCGGAGGAGGCCTCGCCTCCGGAGCCGTCCGAGGAGCAGCCGGTGAGGGCGAGTGCCGCGGTCGCCGCGAGTGCGATGCCGCCGAACAGTGCGCGGGTGCGATTCATGTGATGACTCCTTCGTCGGGTTGCTCGGGGGCTCCGCTGCCTCCGTGGCCGAGCCGACCCTGGCTCGTAGCGTCACCATAAGACCACGGCTGCGCTCCAAAAGTCAACGTTCCGAATGTTTCATTTATATTTCGACAACTGAGATCGCGATTTGTTTGTGGATCGTGAATTCTCTGGGCTACGGTGGTGCCCACCGGCACGGGCGCCAACGGGCGCGACCGACCGGGACGAGCTGGAAGGACACACGCAATGGAGCGCAGAACCGGATACGTCTGGCACGAACGGTACGCCTGGCACGACACGGGAACGCATGCCGGAATCTACCCATCCGGGGGATTCGTGCAGCCGTACCGCAACTTCGAGAGCCCCGAATCGAAGGCCCGCCTCGCGGGGCTCGTGGAGGTGTCGGGCCTGCTCGACTCGCTCGTGCGCATCCCGGCGCGGGAGGTGACGGCCGAAGACCTGCTGCGCGTCCACACCGCGGAGCACGTCGAGCGGATCCGCGAGCAGTCCGAGCACGCGGGCGGCGACGCGGGCGACGGCTTCTCGCCGTTCGGTCGCGGCGGGTACGACCTCGCGCGGCTCGCCGCCGGCGGCACGCTCGCGGCGGCCGAGGCGGTGCTCGACGGCGTCGTCGACAACGCGTACGCGCTCGTGCGCCCGCCCGGGCACCACGCCGAACCGGATCAGGGGCGCGGTTACTGCCTGTTCGCGAACATCCCCGTCGCGATCGAGGCGCTGCGGGCCGCGGGCCGCGTGCGCCGCGTCGCGATCTTCGACTACGACGTGCACCACGGCAACGGCGCGCAGAAGATCTACTGGGACGACCCCGACGTGCTCACCATCTCCGTGCACCAGGATCGCCTCTTCCCCGTCGACAGCGGCCTCGTCGACGAGCAGGGCGCGGGCGCCGGCGCGGGCACCAACATCAACGTTCCACTCCCGGCGGGCTCGGGCGACGGGGCGTACTGGTCGACCGTCGACGAGGTCGCCCGCCCGGCGATCACTGCGTTCGCGCCCGACCTGATCCTCGTCTCGAGCGGATTCGATCCGTCGGCGCTCGACCCGCTCGGGCGCATGAGCGTCACCTCCGAGGGCTTCCGGGGCATCGCGGAGCGGCTGCTCGACATCGCCGACGAGGCGTGCGCCGGCCGGATCGTCTTCTCGCACGAGGGCGGGTACTCGGCCGTGCACGTGCCGTTCTGCGGCGTCGCAGTGCTCGAGGCGCTGAGCGGCGTGCGCACCGGG
Organism: Leucobacter chromiiresistens; assembly: GCF_001477055.1. Classification (GTDB taxonomy): domain Bacteria; phylum Actinomycetota; class Actinomycetes; order Actinomycetales; family Microbacteriaceae; genus Leucobacter; species Leucobacter chromiiresistens_A. The sequence continues at coordinate 43,803 of NZ_LDRK01000025.1, read as the reverse complement.
GTCGAGGATCCCTTCGCCCTCTCGGTCGGCGATTCCCCCACACGGGAGCTCACCGGCTGGCAGACCGACGTGATCGACCGATCGGCGGAGCTCGCCCGCGCCCTGGGGCTCGTCGCCCGGCGCGCCGACGACTGACCGGCGGGGCGCCGGCGCCTGCCCGCGGAACGGGCGGGCGGGCTCCGCGTCACCGCCCGTTCAGCAGCGGGAAGATCGGCCGGTGCGTGTGCACGGAGTCGTAGAGGAACGTCTCGATGTGGGAGACGCCGCGGATCTCGCGGATCTGCCGGTTGATCAGCGTGAAGAGCTCGGCGGGCGTGGTCGCGTACACCTCGACCAGAATGCTGAACCGTCCCGATCCGAGCACGACGTAGCGCACCCCGTCGACGGCCGCGATGCGATCGGCCACCGCGTCGATGTCGCCCGACACCTCGATCTGCAGGCTCGCGATGCTGGTGAGCCCGACCGCGTTCGGGCTCGTCACCCCGAGTACCCGCACCACGCCGCGCTCCTGCAGACGCATCACCCGCGCACGCGCGCCGCCGGGCGTCAGCCCCACCTCGTTGGCGAGATCGGAGTAGCTCATGCGGCCATCGCGCTCGAGCAGCACGATCAGCTGCTCGTCCAGCTCGTCGAGCACGCCGAAGGGCTCGGGGGCTTCGGGCGTGCGGGATCCGTCATCGGTGCCGGGCTTCCGTGCTTTCGCCATGCCCAGCAGTATGGCACGCGCCGGCGGCCCGCGCCCGCGCGCCGCCGCATCAGCGAGGTTCGGCGGCCACCGCGTCGAGCGACCCGTCGGCGAGCGAGAGCCGGATCGCGGTGCCCGTCGGAGCCTCCGCTGGGTCGCGCAGCACGGCGCCGGCCGCCCCCGAGCCGTCCACGATCTGCGCGATCGCGTACCCGCGCTCCAGGGTGGCGCGCGGCGAGAGCGCGGTCAGCCGGCCCCGCGCCTCCACCAGCGCCCTCCGGCGATCCTCCACGGCGCGGTCGGCGAGCTCGGCCCCGCGGGCGACCCACCGCACGAGCTCCTCCGCCCGCTCGTCGACGAGGCGATCGGGGGCCGCGAGCACGGGGCGGCCGCGCAGCTGCGCGATGCGATCGGTCTCGTGCGCGAGCACCTGGCCGAGCCGGGTCGTCAGGCGGGCGCGCGCCTGATCGAGCCCCGCCAGCTCCTCGCCGACATCGGGCACCACCCGCTTCGCCGCGTCGGTGGGCGTCGAGGCGCGCAGATCGGCGACCTCGTCGAGCAGCGGGCGATCCGCCTCGTGGCCGATCGCGCTCACGATCGGCGTGGCGGCCGCGCTCGCCGCGCGCACCACGCGCTCGTCGCTGAACGGGAGGAGGTTCTGGAAGTCTCCGCCGCCGCGCGCGACGACGATCACGTCGACCTCGGGGTCGCGGTCGAGCGCCTCGATGGCGGCCGTCACCTCGGCGGCGGCGCGATCCCCCTGCACCGCTGCGTAGCGGATCGTGAACTGCACGCCCGGCCACCGCAGCGTCGCATTGCGCACCACATCCTTCTCCGCGTCGGAGTCGCGCCCCGTGACGAGCCCGATGCGGCCCGGCAGGAAGGGCAGCCGCCGCTTGCGATCGGCGTCGAACAGGCCCTCCGCCTGCAGCTGCCGGCGCAGCCGTTCGAGCCGTTCGAGCAGTTCGCCGATGCCGACGTGCGAGATGTCGAGCACCTGCACCGTCAACGATCCGCCCTTCACCCAGAAGTTCGGCTTCACGAGCGCCACCACCCGGTCGCCCTGCGCGAAGTCGCTCGTCAACCGCTGCGCGACCGACCGCCACACCGTGAAACTGATCGTGGCGTCCCGCTGCAGGTCGCGGAGCTTGCCGTAGACGTGACCGCCGCGCACCTGCCACTGCGTGACCTCGCCCTCGATCCACACCTGGCCGAGGCGGTCGATCCATGCGGCGATCTTCTCGCTCATCTCCGCGACCGGCCACGGGGAGTCGCGGGTCGCCGGGCCCGCCGATGCTGCGTCTGCCATGCGTCCAGCCTAGTGAGCGGCCGGTGCGGGCTCCGCCGGCGGGCCGTCGCACCCGGCCGTCACCCCGGATCCCCGCAGGCGGCGGCGGTAGAATCGGCCGCATGAACGACACCCAGGTGCGAGATCAGCGCACGATCGGCGCGCCCGTGGTGACGCTGGCGATGCCCCGGCTGCGCCGCCAGGCGGGGCGTCTGCGCGATCTGCCGGTGGCGGGGGCGAAGAAGGTCATCCTCGCGGCTCCCCGCGGGTACTGCGCCGGCGTGGATCGCGCGGTCGTCGCCGTCGAGAAGGCTCTGGTGCGCTACGGCGCCCCCGTCTACGTGCGCAAGCAGATCGTGCACAACGTGCACGTCGTGCGCACGCTCGAGCGGATGGGCGCGATCTTCGTGGAGGAGGTCGACGAGGTGCCCCCGGGCGCGCACGTCGTCTTCTCGGCGCACGGCGTCTCGCCCGCGGTGGTCGACGAGGCCGCGGCGCGCGGGCTGCACGCGATCGACGCGACCTGCCCGCTCGTCACCAAGGTGCACCGCGAGGCGGTGCGCTTCGCGAAGCAGGATCTCGACATCCTGCTCATCGGTCATACCGGCCACGAAGAGGTCGAGGGAACGGCGGGCGAGGCGCCCGACCGCATCACCATCGTGAACTCTCCCGACGACGTCGACGGGCTCGAGGTGCGCGACCCCGACCGCCTCGTCTGGCTCTCGCAGACCACCCTCTCCGTCGACGAGACCATGGAGACCGTGCGGCGGCTGCGCGAGCGGTTCCCGAACCTCCAGGATCCGCCGAGCGACGACATCTGCTACGCGACGCAGAACCGCCAGGTCGCCGTCAAGCAGATCGCCCCGCAGGCCGACCTCGTGATCGTCGTCGGCTCCGCGAACTCGTCGAACTCGGTGCGTCTGAGAGAGGTCGCGCTCGAGTACGGCGCGCGGGCCGCGCACCGCGTCGACTTCGCGAGCGAAGTGCGTCAGGAGTGGCTCGACGGCGTGCGCACGATCGGCGTGACGAGTGGAGCCTCGGTGCCCGAGGTGCTCGTGCAGGAGCTGCTCGACGATCTCGCCGACGCGGGGTACGGCGACGTCGAGGCCGCCGTCACCGCGGAGGAGGACCTGGTGTTCTCCCTGCCGAAGGAACTGCGTCAGGACGCGGCGGGCAATCGCGACGCCCGTGCGCTGGGCGGTCGCGCGCGCTGAGCCGAGTCTCCGACCCGGCCTCGGCGCCGGCCGCGATGCGGGGTTCCGCGCCGTGCGCGGTGCGGGAGCGCCCGACGTCTCGTCAAGCGCTCCCGCGCATCGTCAGGGCTGGCTCATCTCCGACAGCGAGTCGAGCAGCTTCTGCATCGCCGTCGGATCGGAGGCTGCGCTCATCAGCTCGGGAACGTTGAACAGCACCACGGCGGTCACGATGATCGTGCCGATGACGACGATCGCGCCGGCGGTGAGCGGCACCCAGAACGCGAGCTTGCGCGCGCGCATGCGCTGGATCGAGAAGATCAGATTCACGGCGAACACCGCGAAGATCGCGATCGCCGTCACGGTGCCGACGGCGCCGACCCACGACGGAACCGTGAAGTTCTCGATCTCGAACGCGGATCCCATCAGGGAGAGGCTCGCCGGGAGGCTCATCATCGACCCTGCGAAGTTCAGCGAGCCGAACATGCCCAGCACGAGCAGGATGATCGTGATCACGCGATCCGCCGTGCGCGGCTTCCGCTGCGGCGCGCCGAACCCGCTCTGCGGGCCCGACGGCTCACCCGCCCGAGGCGGCGCCGACTCGCGGGGAGCCTGCGGCGCCTGCGGTGCGGGGGCGCGGTAGGGCTCGGGATCGCGCGATCCCGCCGACGGAGCGGAGGCGGGAGCGGACACGGGCGCCGACGCGGCAGCGGATCCGTCGCCCCGAGCGCCCAGATTGTGCGGCACGCCGTTCACCGGCGTTCCCGAGCCGCCACTCGCGGGCGACGCCTCGTTCGCCCGCCCGCCGTCGTTCGTCTCGGGCGTCCACTCCCAGCCCTCGGGAGCGAGCTCGCCGTACGCCGGGCGGGGGCGATCCGCCGACTGCGCCTGCGCTGCGTCGTCGCTCGGATGCGCCACTACGCGCTCACCGACTTCCCGGCGGAGCCGAGCTGCTCGGCGGCGACCGCGACGCGCGCCGCCATCGCCGACTCCGTGACCTTGCCCCAGGCGCGGGGGTCGTACTGCTTCTTGTTGCCGACCTCGCCGTCGATCTTGAGCACGCCGTCGTAGTTCTTCAGGATGTAGTCGGTGAGCGCGCGCGTGAACGCGTACTGCGTGTCGGTATCGATGTTCATCTTGATGACGCCGTTGCGCACGGCCTCGGCGATCTCCTCGGCGGAGGAGCCCGAGCCGCCGTGGAAGACGAGATCGAGCGGCTTCTCGCCCGTGCCGTACTTCGTCTGCAGACCCTGCTGGATCTCCGCCAGCAGCTCGGGCCGCAGCGACACCCCGCCCGGCTTGTACACGCCGTGCACGTTGCCGAAGGTGAGCGCCGTCAGGTACCGGCCGCGATCGCCGAGGCCGAGCGCCTCGACGGTCGCCACCGCGTCGTCGAGGGTCGTGTACAGCTGATCGTTGATCTCGTGGCTGACGCCGTCCTCCTCGCCGCCGACGACGCCGATCTCGACCTCGAGCACGACGTCCATCGCGGCGAGCCGGGGGAGCAGCTCCTGGGCGATCTCGAGGTTCTCGGGCAGGGGAACGGCCGAGCCGTCCCACATGTGCGACTGGAAGTAGGGGAGGCCGCCCTCGGCCACGCGCGCCTCGCTCGCCGCGACCAGCGGCAGCAGGAAGTCGTCGAGCGCGTTCTTCGGGCAGTGGTCGGTGTGCAGCGCCACCGTCACGTCGTACGCCTTCGCGACCTCCTCGGCGTACTTGGCGAATGCGATCGCCCCGCCCGCGCGGTTCTTGACCGTGTGCCCGGCGAGGTAGTCGGAGCCGCCCGTCGTCACCTGGATGATCCCGTCCGATCCCGACTCCGCGAAGCCCTGCAGGGCGGCGTTCAGGGTCTGCGAGCTCGACACGTTGACCGCGGGGAACGCGAACGCTCCGGTCTTCGCGGCGTCGAGCATGGCGGCGTACTGTTCCGGTGTTGCGACGGGCATGTGCGCTCCTTGACTTCGTTGGGGTCCGCTTCGTCGCACCAGTCTACGCGGTAGGCTTGCAGGCATGACTGAACCGGATTCGCTGGGCGAATGGCAGCCCGATCGCAACCTCGCAATGGAGCTCGTACGCGCTACTGAGGCGGCGGCGATGCGCTCGACACCGTGGATCGGCCGCGGCGACAAGCTCGCAGCGGATGGCGCGGCAGTCGACGCGATGCGGCGCTTCCTCTCGACCGTCAACATGCGCGGCACCGTCGTGATCGGCGAGGGCGAGAAGGACGACGCTCCCTGGCTCTACAACGGCGAGGTGGTCGGCAACGGCGAGGGCGCCGAGTGCGACGTCGCAGTCGACCCGATCGACGGCACCCGGCTCACCGCGGAGGGGCGCCCCGGCGCGCTCTCCGTCATCGCGGTCGCCGACCGCGGCAGCATGTACGACCCGTCGGCCGTCTTCTACATGGACAAGCTCGTGTGCGGCCCGATCGGGGTCGGCGTCGTCGACATCCGCCGTCCCATCGGCGAGAACATCCGCGCGCTGGCCCGTGCGAAGCGCGTCGATGTATCGGACATCCGCGTCGCGGTGCTGGATCGCCCGCGCCACGAGCAGCTGATCTCCGAGATCCGCGCGGCCGGTGCGGGCACGCGGCTGCTCATGGACGGCGACGTGGCGGGCGGCGTGAACGCGGCGCGCTGGGACTCGAACATCGATCTGTGCGTCGGGATCGGCGGCACCCCCGAGGGCATCATCACGGCGTGCGCCGTGAAGGCGCTCGGCGGCGTGATCCAGGGACGGCTCTGGCCGAAGGACGACGAGGAGCGCCAGCGCGCACTCGACGCCGGCCATGATCTCGACCGCGTGCTCGAGGCGAACGATCTCGTGGCGAGCGACAACTGCTACTTCGTCGCCACCGGCATCACCGACGCCGAGTTCGTCGACGGCGTGAAGCGCAACGGGCCGTTCGTGCGCGCGGAGAGCATCGTCATGCGCGCCCACTCGGGCACCATTCGCCACGTCACGAGCGACATGGACCCCAACCGCTGGTCGTAGCCGTCCGCGGGCGCGCTGGTGCGCGCCGTCGTGCGCCCGCGCTCTGAGGTGTGAGTTCGCGCCCTGCGGCGTGCGCTTGAGCGCTGAGGCGTGCGCTCGCGCCCGACGGCGTGCGCTCGAGCGCAAGTGTGCGGTCGCCGCCTGCCGCTCGGCGATCTTTCACCGGTGCACCGCTTTCTCGCCGGTGCACGTGCGACTGCCGTGTGCTTCGGCGAGTTCTAGGTGCAGCGGCGCCGCGCCGTCGGTGCGGCTGACGGCACGCCCTGGTTTCCGGTCGCGCCGCTGCACGCCGACGTACCTCTCCTTCGCCGAGGCACACGTGAATCATCGGTGCCCCGGCTCGGGAGACGTGCACCGGCGAATGGGGTGTGCACCGGCGGACGGGCGGGGAGTGCGCCCGGCGAAGCGGAGCCGGGCGCTGTGCCGGCCCCGCGTCAGATGCGGAACGGCGCGTCGGTCGGGAAGTGCTTGCGGAGGCTGAGCCCCACGCCCTCCTCATCGTTCGACAGGGTGCGCTCGACGTGCGGCGCGACTCGGAGCTCGGGATCGGCGTTGCCCATCAGGACGCCGACACCGGCCGCTTCGAGCATCGGGACGTCGGCCTCGGTGTCGCCGAAGGCGATCACCTCGTGGGGCGCGATGCCGAGATGATCGCTCAGCGCCCGGAGGGCTCCGTGCTTGCGCGACGTCGTGACTTCGAGCACGCGGGCGGAGAGGTGCGCGAACGCGCCCGGCAGCTCGCGGTCGATCGTCTCCTTGATCGGGGCGAGCGTCTCGGGCAGGCCGCGGAACATCAGCTTGAACACCGGATCGGCGGGGGCCCGGAGCGGCGCTCCGTCGCCGACCGAGTCGGGCCAGATGGACGTGTTGCGCGCTTCGCGCAGCCCCCAGAACCCGAGGTCGCTCACGTGCCACTCCGTCGCGGTGTACACGCCGATGTGCACATCGGCGCCGTTCGCGGCGTCGAGCATGAGCGCGACGTCGGAACGCTCGAACGGGTGCTCCTCGAGCACGGTCAGTCCGCTGCCGGTGCGGACGCGCACCGTGCCGCCCCCGAATGCGATGTGGGAGGCGGCGACGCCGAGCTTGCGCTCGATGATCAGCGAAGCGTTGATGGCGCGCGCCGTCACGATCACCGGGTGCACGCCCGTCGCAGCGACTCGGGCGACCTCCTGCTGCGTGAACGGCATGATCTGCTTGGCGCTGTCGATCAGCGTTCCGTCGATGTCGAGGGCCAGGAGCCGCAGCGGCGTCGTCGGGCGAGGGGAGGGAGCCGCACCGTGATGCGCGGCGCGCGAGAGCGCGTCAGAGGCCATGGTCTTACGTTAGCGCACGGCGTTGCGCCCGAGCGGCCGCGCCCGCGCGGCCGCTCGCGCGGCACGGCCGTCCGTCGGCGTCAGCGGGCGCTCACTCGTCGTCCCAGAATGTTTCAGCGCTGCCGTCGCGTTCCGCCCCGGGGAGGAGCTCGTCGATCGCGGTGGCCGCGCCCTGCGGCTCCAGCGTCTCGACCGCACGGAGTCGCTTCTCGACGGCGCGGGTGCGGCGCCCCGCTTCGCTCACCGTGTTCTGCGCGGTCGCGAGCTGCTTGCCGAGCTTCTCCCAGACCTGCCCGTACTTCTGGAACTCGCCCTTGGCCGCGCTGAGCACCTGCCAGACCTCGGAGCTGCGTCGCTCGATGGCCAGCGTGCGGAACCCGAGTTGCAGGCTGTTGAGGAGCGACATCAGCACGGTCGGCCCGGCGACGGTGACGTGGAACTCCGACTGCAGCCGGCTCGTGAGGCCCGGGCGCCGGATGACCTCCGCGAAGAGGCCCTCCGTGGGCAGGTACATGATGCCGAAGTCGGTCGTGTGCGGCGGTTCCAGGTACTTGTCGCGAATCAGCTTCGCCTGCGTGATGATGACGCGCTCCACCACTTTGCTCGCCGCCTCGACCGCGCCGCGGTCGCCGCCCTCCTGCGCCTCGAGAAGACGCTCGTAGTCCTCCTGGGGGAACTTCGAGTCGATCGGCAGCCACACCGTCTCGTGGTCGTCGCCGCGACCGGGCAGCTTCACGGCGAACTCGACCCGCTCCGCGGAGCTCGGCCGCACGGCGACATTCTCCGCGTACTGCTCGGGCGTCAGCATGTCTTCGAGCTGGCGGGCCAGCTGCACCTCGCCCCAGCTGCCGCGATTCTTCACGTTGGTCAGCACGCGCTTCAGGCCGCCCACGTCGGAGGCGAGCGTCTGCATCTCGCCGAGCCCCTTCTGCACCTGTTCGAGCCGATCGCTCACCAGGCGGAACGATTCGCCGAGGCGGCGCTCGAGCGTGCCCTGCAGCTTCTCGTCGACGGTCTCGCGCATCTTCTCGAGCTTCGCCTCGTTGCCGAGTCGCAGCTTCTCGAGCTCCTCCCGCAGCACGGCCTGCAGCTCGGTCTGCTTCGCGACGTGCACCTCGCCGAGCGCCTGCACGCGCCGCGCGTTCTCGTCGAGCGACGCCTTCAGACGCTGCTGCAGCTGCTCGCCGACCGCCACCCGCACCTGTTCGAGCTTCGCGTCGTTCGCGGCTCGAAGATCGTCGAAGCGGGCCTCGACGCTCGCGCGGAGGGCGTTCTGCGATGCGAGGGTCGCCTGCGCGCTCGTGTGCAGGCGATCGGTGATGCCCGAGAGCGACTGCCCGATCTCGGCGCGCTGCGCCGAGAGATCCTGCCGGATCTCGGCCGGGAGGGCGCGCAGATCGCCGGAGGGAGCCGTGGAGTCGGCACGGCGCCCCGTGCGCACCAGCAGCACGATGAGCACGGCGATGAGGAGGAGCAGGTTCGCGCTCAGCAGCGCGATCGTCAGTGTGTTCATGGAGCACCGTGTTTCGGGGGAGGAGTGGGTGTGCAGAGGTACCGTCTCATGTGCCGCCGACATTCAGGGCGCAGGCACGACCTGATCGTCGAAATCGATGCCGTCGGCAGCCAGCCGCACCTCGCCGAACAGGCCGCCCGCCGCGACCTCCGCCAGAGTGCCGCGCGCCGCCGCCACCGACTCGGCGCTCGAATCGCGCAGGTACACCGTCAGCTCCGGCGTTTCGCCGGTGAGCGAGACGATCGCGCGATCGATCGACGGGATGCGCTCGCGCACGCCGAGTCCGGTCCGCGTCGCCGCACCGGCGACGTCGGCGGCGGGCGATCCGGCCCGGACCGCCACCCAGAACAGGCCGTCGCTCTCGGGCGCGTGCACGCGGAACGAGCCGCCGAGTTCGGGGGTCTCCGCGATGATGCGGACCGCCGCCTCGACGCCTTCGGCGTGCTGCGTGCGCACGGAGAGCTCGCCGCCCACGGCGACGTGCTCGACGACCGCGCCGCCCGGCACGTCGGTCAGGCGATCGAGCGCGGCGGCTCGCGCGGACTCGGCATCGGCCTCCGAGCCGCCGGAGCCGTCCGAGCCCCCGGATGCACCGGCAGTGTCGAACGCGACCCGGGTCTCGATGCCGAGCGCCGCTCCCGCCGCGGCGAGCTCGGCGGCCGGGGTCGCCTCCGTCGCCGCGGTCGAGGAGGCGGAGACCGATATCGCAGTATCGGTCAGGGAGATGCTCCGGTGATCGATGCGGGTCGCGAGCGCGAAGAGGGTCATGAGGTCGTCGATGCGCGCACCCGGCGGCAGCTTCGCGTCGACCGAGGTGCCGGCGCCTCCCTCCGCGCCGATGCGCTCCGCGGTGAGCGCGAGGCCGGCGTCTCCCGCGGCCTCGTGCAGCGCGGGCAGGATCGACCCGAGCACCGCCTCGTCGGGCGTGGTGACGCGCACCGTCAACGGTGGAGCGCCTGCGGGCGCGCCCTCGTCGCCATCGGCATCGACGTCGCCACTCGCGCCGCCGTTCCCATCTGCGACCTCAGCACCATCCTCCCCGTCGGGGCCAGCAGTGCTGACGACCGAGAATCGCACCCCCGACGCGTCGGGGAGCCCATTCAGCGCGTCGACGGCGCCGGCGAAGCGTTCGAGGTCGGCGCGCGAGACGCACGACCCCTCCGTGCGGAGCTCGACGGAGCCCTCGGAGGCCGATGCCTCATCCGTGCCTTCGGAGGCCGACGCCTCATCCGTGCGAACGGTGAGGCCGTCGATCCGCGTCTCGGTCGCGCAGCTCGCGTCGGCGATGCGACGCGCCTCGTCGCCGGTGACGCCCCGTTCGACGACGACGGTCGCGTCGTATCGCGGGCTGCTGCTCGGCCAATTGTTCTGGTAGCGCCAGTCGACGGAGGCGACGCCGTCGCCCGCCTCGAGCGTCGCCGCCCACTCGCGCTGCGTGAGGCCCCAGCTCGCGCAACCGCTCAGCAGCAGTGCGGCCGCCGCGAGCGCCCCGACGCCGCGCATCCGGGCCGCGCGATCCCCGCGACTGCGCGCATCCCGAGCGGCGGCGCCCGCGCTCGCGCCACGAGCGCCCGCGCCCCGAGCGGCGGCGCCCCGAGCGCCCGCGCCTCCGCTCACACCTCCGCCCGTCACCCGCATACGACGAGCGTACTCGCGCCCGTTACAGCTTCAGCGGAATCGCCTTCAGCTGCTGGATGCGCACGCCCGTCTGCTTCGCGAGCGCGGGTACGGAGTCGACGCCGTGGCGCACGGCGGCGTCGGAGATGATCGCCGCGCACGCCTCAGCATCGGCCAGCGCGTCGTGGTGCGCGAACTCGCCGTACCCGGCCGCGGCGGCGGAGAGGGGGAGCCGGTGCGACGGGATCGCGTAGGTCTTGCGCGACACCTGCACGCTGCACAGGTACTTCAGGCGCGGCGTCGGCGTCACGGTCTCGGCGCATGCGGCGCGGATGACCCCCATGTCGAAGCTCGCGTTGTGCGCGACGGCGACGTCGCCGCCGATGAACTCCCGCAGCTCGGCCAGCTGCCCGGCCCAGTCGCGCGACTCGGCGACCATCGCCGCCGTGATCCCATGAATCCGGGTGTTGAACGGGAGGAACGCGTCGTGGCCCGCAGGCGGCCGGATCAGCCAGTGGACGCGATCGACGACCGCGCCCGCCCGCACCCGCACCATGCCGACCGAGCATGCGGAGGACGGATGGCTGTTGGCGGTCTCAAAATCGATGGCGGTGAAGTCGACGGGCACGCATCAACTCTGACACACGCCCCTGACACTGACGCGCCCAGGCACTGACACACGCCACTGTCACTGACGCTCGCCCCTGACACTGACGCGCGGTGCGACAATGGAGGCGGCACCGCGCCAGCCGGATCGGAGGCACCGCATGACCGAGCACCGCATCTTCTCGACGAGCTTCGGCAGCGTCTACGTGCACTACGTCGCGAAGGCGGAGCGCAAGGGACGCACCCGGGAGGAGGTCGATCGAGTGATCGGCTGGCTCACCGGGTACGACGCGGAGGCGATCGCGCGCATCGTCGCCGACGAGACCGACTTCCGCACGTTCTTCGCCGAGGCGCCGCGCATGAACCCGCACGCGAACCTGATCACCGGAGTCATCTGCGGGATCCGCGTCGAGGAGATCGAGGATCCGCTCATGCAGCGGATCCGGTACCTGGACAAGCTGGTCGACGAGGTCGCCCGCGGCAAGAAGATGACGTCCATCCTGCGCGGAACCCCGGCCTGACGCCTCGGCGCGCCGATCCTCATCGCCCCGGCGTCGCGGCGCCCGTCGCCCGGGCGCCCCGGAGCCGCGTAGACTCGTCTCCCGTGGCTCTCACTATCGGCATCGTAGGTCTCCCCAACGTCGGCAAGTCGACGCTGTTCAACGCTCTGACGCAGAACGACGCGCTCGCGGCGAACTATCCGTTCGCGACGATCGAACCCAACATCGGCGTGGTCAACCTGCCCGATCACCGGCTCGACGTGCTCGCGGAGATCTTCGGCTCGGAGCGCATCCTTCCGGCCCCCGTCAGCTTCGTCGACATCGCGGGCATCGTGCGCGGCGCGAGCGAGGGCGAGGGGCTCGGCAACCAGTTCCTCGCGAACATCCGCGAGGCCGATGCGATCGCCCAGGTGGTGCGCGGCTTCTCCGATCCCGACGTGATCCACGTCGACGGCGCGGTGAACCCGGCCAGCGACATGGAGACGATCAACACCGAGCTCATCATCGCCGATCTGCAGACGATCGAGAAGGCGCTGGTGCGCTTCGAGAAGGAGCTCAAGAACAAGAAGATCGACGCCTCGGTCGTCGAAACGGCGAAGGCGGCGCAGGCCGCGCTCAACGACGGGAAGGTGCTCTCGCAGTCGGGCATCGACCTCGAGCCGATCCGGGAGCTGGGGCTGCTCACCGCGAAGCCGTTCCTGTACGTGTTCAACGTCGACGAGACGGTGCTGCAGGATCGCGCCAAGCTCGACGAGCTGTCGGCGCTCGTGGCGCCCGCGAAGGCCATCTTCCTCGACGCCAAGATCGAGAGCGAGCTCATCGAGCTCGACGCGGAGGACGCCGCCGAGCTGCTGGCATCGATCGGCCAGGAGGAGAGCGGCCTCGATCAGCTCGCCCGCGTGGGCTTCGAGACGCTGGGGCTGCAGACCTACCTGACGGCCGGCCCGAAGGAGGCGCGCGCCTGGACGATCAAGCGGGGCGCCACGGCGCCGCAGGCGGCGGGCGCGATCCACACCGACTTCGAGAAGGGCTTCATCAAGGGCGAGATCATCTCGTTCGACGACCTCGTCGAGGCGGGCTCGGTCGCGGAGGCGCGCGCGAAGGGCAAGGCCCGCATGGAGGGCAAGGACTACGTGATGCAGGACGGCGACGTCTGCGAGTGGCGGTTCAACGTCTGACGCCGCGGGCGCGGCGAGCGAGGTGCGCCGCGGCCGCGGGCCGCGCGCGTCGCTAGAGTGACCTCATGCATCACGAGGCACTGCGCGACCTGTTCTCGCTCGACGGCCGTCGGGCGCTCGTCACGGGCGGCAGCTCCGGGATCGGCCGCGCCATCGCCGTGGCGCTCGCCGACGCCGGCGCGCACGTCGTCATCGCGGCGCGCACGCGGGCGACGCTCGACGCCGCGGTCGCGGAGATCGTCGGTCGGGGCGGGTCGGCGGAGGGGATCGTGGCGGATCTGGCCGCGCGATCCGGCGCTCATGCGCTCGCCGACCGCGTCGGCGACGTCGATGTGCTCGTGAACTCCGCCGGGATCAACCTGCGACCGCCGCTGCCCGACCTCGATGAGGAGGTGTGGGATGCGACGATGCGCGTGAACCTCGACGCCCCGTTCATCCTGGGCCAGCGCCTCGCCCCCGGTATGGCGGAGCGCGGCTACGGGCGCATCATCCACATCAGCTCGCAGCAGGCGCAGCGCCCGTTCGCGTCGAGCGGCGCCTACGGCGTCTCGAAAGCGGGCATCGAAGCCCTCGCGCGGTCGCAGGCGGAGGCGTGGTCGCCCCGGGGAGTGACCGCGAACGTGCTCGTGCCCGGCTTCGTGCGCACGGCGTTGAACGAGCGGCTCGCGTCGGATCCGACCGCAGTGCGCGCGCTCGAGGCGCGCACGCTCATCGGTCGCAACGGCGTGCCTGAGGATTTCGCCGCCCCCGCCGTGTTCCTCGCGGGGCCGGGGTCTCGGTACGTGACCGGTCAGGCGATCCCGGTCGACGGCGGATTCTCCGTGCACTGAGCCGGCGGCTTCTCCGTGCAGTGAGCCGGCGGCCGCCGTTCGCCGGTCAGTGAGGTGCGCTATTCCGAGCGCGAGTGCACCCTACTGACCGCTCGCGGCTCGCCGCGGGCCGCTCCGCCGCGCAGCGGCCCTCAGCGAACGCCGCGCATGAGCCGCAGGATCGGCGCCCGCACGAACGCGAGCACAATGCCGACCGCGATCGAGATCAGCCCGATCGTGAGGAAGTAGGGCACCTCGTCGTCCGTCGAGTAGAAGCCCGAGAGCGCGCCGGCGGCGGCCGAGCCGAGCGCGATCGAGATGAAGTGGAGCGCCACCATCTGCGAGTGGAAGGCGTGCGGCGAGAGCTTCGTCTCGAGCGACTGGCCCACGGGGGAGATGCAGAGCTCCGCGAACGTGAAGAGCAGCAGGATGACGACGATCGCGATGAACGGGACGGAGCCGTCGGCGCCGCCCGAGAAGGGGATGAAGGCGAGGAATGCGAGCCCCATGATCATCGTGCCGAGGGCGAACTTGATCGGGGTGCTCGGCTGGCGCTCGCCGAGCCGGGTCCACATCGCCGCGAAGACGCCCGCGAAGATGATGATGAACACCGGGTTGATCGACGTGACGACGCTCGGCGCGATCTCGAAGCCGAAGACGTTGCGGTCGAGGCGCTGATCGGCGTAGATCGCGAGCACGGTGAACTGCTGCTGGAACAGCGTCCAGAACACGGCGGACGCGATGAAGAGCGGAATGTACGAGAACACCCGGCTGCGCTCCTCGGCGGTGACCCGCGAGCTCGACGCGATCACCGAGAAGACGGCGACGGCCGAGACGATCGTGAGCGCGACGACGACGACCGAGAGATTCTCGGCGCGCAGCAGCCCGAGCAGCGCGGCGCCCGCGATGACGACGGCGGCGCCCGCGACGATCGCGAGCCACCGCACGCGCTCCGCCCGCGTGAGCGGATTGGTGGGGCGCGAGCTCCCCTCGGTGACGGTGTGCCGACGCAGGAGCAGGTACTGCAGCAGGCCGAGCGCCATGCCGATGGCGGCCAGCCCGAACCCCCAGTGGAAGCCCTGCCAGCCCCAGACGAGGCTCGTGAGGATCGGGCCGATGAACCCGCCGATATTGACGCCCATGTAGTAGATCGAGAAGGCGGCGTCGCGGCGCACGTCGCCCGGCTCGTACAAGTCGCCGAGCACCGTGGACGTGGTGGTCTTCAGCGACCCCGCGCCGAGCGCCACGCAGACGAGGCCGATGCCGAGCCCGACGACGCCGGGGAGCACGGCGAGTGCGATGTGCCCGAGCATGATCACCACCGCGGAGACGAGGAGGGTCCGCTCCGCACCGAGCACGCGGTCGGCCACCCAGCCGCCGAGCACCGATGAGAGGTACACGAGACCGCCGTAGGCGCCGACGATGGAGGTCGCGGCCGCCTCCGACATGCCGAGGCCGCCCTGCGAGAGCGAGTAGTAGATGTAGAAGGCCAGCAGCCCCTGCATGCCGTAGAAGCTGAAGCGCTCCCACATCTCGACGCCCGCGAGGTTCGCGAGGCCCCAGGGGTGGCCGAAGAAGCCGCGGTCCTGCCGCGGCGCCGCCGCCGCGGGTGCCGCCGCGCGCTCGGGCTCGGTCATGGTCCCCCCTTGCTCTGCGGCCGGTGTCTCGCGGCCGCTCTCGTGGAATGCAGGAGCCAGCCTACTGCCGTCCCCCGGCCTGCTCGCATCGAGAGGTCGCCGTGCTACCGTGGCGGTGCGATGGCCCACCCGGTCGGCCGCGCGCGATGGCACTCGAAGAGGAGGCGACCATGACGGAGCAGGTCAGGGGTCCGAAATCGTACTTTCCGTCGATCGAGCAGAAGTACGGGCTCAGCATCGAGGCGTGGATCGAGCGGCTGCGCCCGCTCGCCGGCCGCGCGCACATGGAGCAGGTCGCGTTCCTGAAGGAGCAGGGGATGGGTCACGGGCACGCGAACGCGCTCGTGCACGTCTTCCGCGCGGAGCACGACGGTGCGTGAGCGGATCGTGCTGCGGATCTCAGGTCGCGCCTGCGACCGAGGGGTAGCCTGAAGCCATGAGTACCCCGATGGCCTCCGCGCCGAATCACGACGCGCGCGAAGACCCCGCCGATGATCAGATCACCATCTCGCCGAGCGCGCTGCGCACCCTCGGCGATCAGATGCAGCGGTTCATGCTCGAGTACCGCTTCGCGATGGAGGAGGTGGAGACGAAGCTCGCCATTCTGCGCGAGGAGTTCCTCCACATGCACGAGTACAACCCGATCGAGCACGTCTCGAGCCGGGTGAAATCGGTGGAGAGCCTCGTGGCGAAGCTCGAGCGCCGCGGGATCGGCACCGACTTCGACGTGATCCGCGCGGAGATCTCCGACATCGCGGGCGTGCGGGTCACCTGCGCGTTCATCCGCGACGTGTATCAGCTGTTCGATCTGCTCACGCAGCAGGACGACATCACGGTGCTCGAGGTGGAGGACTACATCGAGACCCCGAAGGCGAACGGCTACAAGAGCCTGCACACGATCATCTCCGTGCCGGTGTACCTCTCCACGGGGCGGGTGGATGTGCCCGTCGAGGTGCAGTTCCGCACGATCGCGATGGACTTCTGGGCGAGCCTCGAGCACAAGATCTACTACAAGTACGAGCGCCAGGTGCCGGAGACCATGATCCGCGAGCTGAAGCACGCGGCGGAGACCGCCGCGGAGCTCGACACCCGCATGGAGCGGCTGCACGTGCAGATGCACGGCGAGCCGCCGCTGCTCACGGCGCCGCTCGACCTCCGCGCGGTGCGCGACCGCATCCACCGCGTCTGACGCGCACCCTGACGCGCGCCCGGGCGCGCGCCCGGGCGGGCGCCCTGATGCGCGCCGGGGCTCCCGCGCGGGCGGCTCAGGCGTTCGTGCTCGCCGCAGCGGCGGGGCGCACGCGCCCGCAGGCGAAGGCGACGAGCGCGATCGCGGATGCGGCGACCATGATGATCGCGAGTGGGAGAGCGGTGCGCTCGCCGCCGATGCTGACGAACGGCGACGCGACTGCGGCGCAGCCGAACTGGAGGGCGCCGAGCAGTGCCGAGGCGGTACCGGCCGCGCCGGGCACGGCCGAGAGCGCGAGCGCGGTCACGTTGCCCATGACGAAGCCGAGCGAGGCCACCACCACGAAGACGGCCGCTGCGAGCACCCACGGCGAGGCGGCGAGGAGCGCCGCGCCGAGCATGACGAGCGATCCGGCCGCGACGCCGCCGAGACCGATGCGCGCGAGGGTGCGGGGGCCGAAGCGGGTGACGAGCCGCGCCGAGACCGCGCTCGTCGCCACGAGCGCGAGGGCGTTCGCCCCGAACAGCAGCCCGTACTGGAGCTCGTTCGCGCCGAGCATCGACTGGTAGAGGAACGGCGATGCCGAGATGTACGCCATCATCACGGTGAACGCCGCGGCGAAGGCGATGGTGTGGCCGAGGTACTGTCGAGAGGCGAGCCGGCGCATGGGGGAGCCCTGAGCGCGCCGGGATGCGGAGAGCTGCGCGCGGCGATCTGCGGGGAGGGTCTCGCGCACGCCCCAGACGACGGCGCCGAGCATCACGAGCGCGATCGCGAACAGCACGGCCAGCACGCCGCGCCAGCCGAGCGGTGCGGCGAGGGCGCCGCCGATCAGGGGAGCGACCACGGGGGCGACGCCGCTGACGATCATCATGAGGCTCATGGCGCGGGCTGCGACCGCGCCGGTCGCGAGGTCCGAGATGATGGCGCGCCCGAGCACCATGCCGGCCGCGCCGGCGAGGCCCTGCAGCACGCGGGCGGCGACGAGCACGCCGAGGTTCGGCGCCAGCACGGCGGCCGCGCTCGCGAGGATGAGCACGACGGATCCGATGAGCAGGGGGAGGCGCCGGCCGATGCGGTCGGAGAGCGGGCCGAAGACGAGCTGCCCGAGCATGATGCCGACGAGGAAGCCGGTGAGGGTGAGCTGCACGCCGGTCGCGCTGGTGTCCAGTTCGCGGGCGATGGCGGGGAACGCGGGGAGGTAAAGGTCGATGCCGAATGGGGCCACGGCCGCCAGCAGGCCGAGCACGACGAGCAGGCCGGGGCCGAGGGCGGCGCCGATCGGTGCGGCGGCGGGATGCGGAGCGGTGGGAATCGGAGCGGTGGGGTGCGGAGCGGATCGGGGGGAAGCAGTCACGGATGATTATCTTACAATAAATGCTCGGGGTCCGTGGCCTACGATGAACCCATGCACGACGCCCCGACCACTCCCGGATCAGCGGCGGGATCGACGACGGACCCCGAGGCGCTGGCGGATCTCGCCGGCGCCGTCGTGGCGCTCGCCCGCGAGATCGAGTTTCGGCACGAGCACGCCGACTACATTCCGCTCACCCAGACCGAGCGCCTGGTGCTCGCGACGCTCGACCGGCGCGGCGAGACCGCTCCCAGCGCGCTCGCCGAGCAGCTCGGCCTCAAGCGCTCGAACGTCAGCATCGCGCTGCGCGGGCTGGAGACGAAGGCCCTCGTCGCGCGCCGCCGATCCAGCCCCGACGGCCGCGGAGTGCTCGTGCGGCCCACGCCCCTCGCCGCGCAGAACCTCGAGCGCCTGCGCGCACGGTGGGCCGAGGTGCTCGCCGCCGTCGCGCCGCCGTCGCTCCACGCCGCCGAGGTCGCAGCCGCGCTGCAGGAGATGACTCGTGCGCTCGTCGAACGGCGGCGGCTGCAGGACTGACTTCGCCTGCGCGCTCCCGCCGCCCCGTTCGGGTACGGTGAGAGGCATGGAGCGGGAGCATCTTCCGGGCGGATCCGGCGGAGTATGGCGGGTGCGGGAGGCGGGCGGCGAGACCCGCGTGCATCGGCCGACGGGGCCTTGGACCCCGGCGGTGCACGCGCTGCTGGCCCATCTCGAGGCGCAGGGCCTCGACGGGGTGCCGCACGTGCACGGCATCGACGCTGACGGCCGGGAGATCCTCGACTATCTCCCCGGCAGCACCCTCGACCCCGAGCTCGACGGCGTGAGCGACGCGGCGCTCGGCTCAGCCGTCTCATGGCTCCGCAGATATCACGACGCGGTGCGGAGCTTCACCCCGGGCGCCCTGGAGTGGCGTCAGGGCGTGCAGGGGCTCGATCCGGGCCAGGTGGTGTGCCACAACGACCCCGGGCTCTACAACTGGGTGATCGTCGACGGCGCATTCGCCGGCATGATCGACTGGGATCGCGCCGGCCCCGGCGATCCGCTCGACGATCTCGCCTTCCTGTGCTGGTCGGGGGTTCCGCTGCTGCGGGAGATCCCCCCGGCCGACGCCGCGCGACGGCTCGCGCTCGCCGCCGAGACCTACGGCGGGGTGACGCCGCGCCAACTGCTCGCGGCCGTCGAGCGGCGCATGGCCCTCATCTCGGAGCGGTGGCGCGCCGGGATCGAGCGCGGCGACCCCGGCACGCTCGCGCTGCGAGACGCGGGCATCATGGAGCGGCATCATCGACGCGTCGCCGAGTTCTCGCGGCGCCGCGGCCAGATCATGGCGGCGCTGCCCTCGGGCGGCACCCACCGGAACGAGCAGGAGGCACCGTGACGTTCATCATGACCGACGGCGGCATCGAGACCGCCCTCACCGACCGGCTCGGCCAGGAGCTGCCGGAGTTCGCGGCGTTCGTGCTGCTCGACACGGCGGAGGGCCGGATCGCGCTGCGCGAGTACTACGCGCCCTTCCTGGCGCTG
The DNA here is from genome assembly GCF_001477055.1 of Leucobacter chromiiresistens. GTDB lineage: Bacteria > Actinomycetota > Actinomycetes > Actinomycetales > Microbacteriaceae > Leucobacter > Leucobacter chromiiresistens_A. The sequence continues at coordinate 24,400 of NZ_LDRK01000025.1, read as the reverse complement.
GCCCGCGAGCAGCGCCTGCCGATCGTGCTCGACACGCCGACCTGGCGGGCGAACCCGGACTGGGGCGAGCGGCTCGGCTACGGCGCCGACGAGCTGGCCCGGGTCAACGCCGATGCCGCGGCGTTCGTGCGCGAGCTCGACGAGCCCGAGCCGGACCGTGCGCCCGTCGCGGGGCCCGAGGTCATCGTGAATGGCTGCGTCGGCCCGCGGGTCGACGACTACGTCGCGGGCGAGCGGATGAGCGCGCACGAGGCGGAGGCGTACCACGCGCCGCAGGTGCGGGCGCTCGCGGAGGCGGGGGTCGATCGCGTGACGTCGGTCACCACCCTCGACGCCGCCGAGGCCATCGGGGTGGTGCGCGCCGCGCTCGCGTCGCGCGTGCCCGTGTTCGTCTCGTTCGCGGTGACCGCGGACGGCCGGCTCGCTGACGGCAGCACGATCGTCGAGGCGATCGCCGCCGTGGATCGCGAGACCGACGCCGCGCCGGAGGGCTACCTGATCAACTGCGCCCATCCGAGCGAGGTCGCCGCAGGGCTCGCCCGCTCGGCCGGCGCGGCGGAGCTCGAGCGCATCGTCGGGTTCCGCCTGAACGCCGCGCCCTCCGACGACGCCGCGCCTTCCGACGACGCCGCGCCCGCACCGGAGCGCCCCGCCGATGATCCGCGCGCGTTCGCCGAGGCGGAGCTCGCCCTGCGCGCGCTCGCTCCGCTCGCCACAGTGTTCGGGGGGTGCTGCGGCACCGACGTGCCCCACATCGCCGCGCTCGCCGAACTGGAGCGACGCAGCGGCGTCGCGGACGGCGCGGACGGCGCGGACGACGCGAACGAGGCTCCCAACAAGCGCGGTTAGGCTGTCGACGTGAGTAAAGACCCATTCGAGGAACTCTTCGGGCCCGAGGACGCCGGCGCGCAGGCCGAACCGCGGCCGGTGCCCGCGCGGGAGCGTCTGTCGTACGAGCAGGCGGAGCGCGTGCGCACGGCCCAGCTGGCGACCGAGCCGAAGCGCACGGGCGCGCGGCGAGCGCCTCAGGCGCTCCCGTGGATCGTGGTCGGCGCGGTCGCCGTCATCGCGATCGTCGTGAGCATCGTGCTCGTGAACCTCGCCCGCGGCGACGCGGGCGCGAATGAGGCGACGACGGGGCGGCCGTCGACCACGGCGCCGAGCGCGACCCCATCGCCGACGCCGTCGAGCGACGCGGAGGAGGACGCCGACGGCGCGGGCGACGCGGAGGATGAGGATCCGAACGAGGTGCCAGCCGTGGAGGTCGGGCCGACGAGCACGCTCGACATCCCCGCGTGGGGTGTGACGTCGCAGCTCAGCCAGAAGTTCGGGATGACGAGCTACGTCATCCCCGACAACGTGAACCTGCAGCTGAGCAGTCCGCTCATCGATTCGCTGCCGGAGGAGTGCGCCGCGATGCGCTCGCAGTGGGGGGTGACGCAGGGCGCCGACGGGTCATACACCGTGCTCAAGCCCGCGGAGCGCTGCGAGGCCGCGCCGGAGCTGTACGACGAGCTCTGGGGCCTGACCGATGCCTTCGCGAAGAGCGTGACGCCGGTCGGCTAGCGACGGATCCGGCCCCGGGCGCTGCGCGCCGGGGACCGCCTCCCGAGCCGGTGCCCGGGCCCGCTCAGGCGGCGGGAGCGGCGAAGAGCGCCGGCCAGAGGGCGAGGGCGAGGGGGTAGCCGGCGAAGCTCACGATGTCGAGCACCCAGTGGGCGACGATCAGGGGAAGCGCGCGACCCCACCGCTGATACGCCCAGCCGAAGACGATTCCCATGATCACGTTGCCGATGAAGCCGCCGAACCCCTGGTAGAGGTGGTAGCTGCCGCGCAGCAGGGCGCTCGAGACGATCGTCGCCCACGTGCCGATGCCCAGCCGTCGGAACCGCTCGCAGAGGTAGGCGACGACGATGAGCTCCTCACTGAGCGCCGCGCGCAGCGCCTGCAGCACGAGCACCGGCACCGTCCACCACGCCGTGTCGAGCGCGGTCGGCACCACCGTCGTGTTGATGCCGATCGCCTTCGCGAACAGGTAGAACGCGATGCCCGGGATGCCGATGGCGGCGGCGAGCAGCAGGCCCCCGCCGATCTCGCGGCCCCACCACGCTCCGACGGCGTGCGGCGGCCGGCCGAGGCCGAGGCGCGCGAGGTGCGGGCGCGCGCCCGACCAGAGCAGGTAGACGACCAGCGCGACCGGCGCGAGCCCGAATGCGAACGCGAGCAGCTGCGACACGAGATCGAACACCGGCCGGTCCGAGAGCGAGCGGTTGATCGTGGCGGTCTGCTGCGACAGCGCCGTGTCGCGGGTGAGCCGCTCGACGATCGAGACGATCGCGTACACCGCCGAGGCGCCGAACGAGAGCGCGAGCACGATGCCGACCTCCCAGCGGAGGCGGGTGCGGAGCGCGGCGGAGGTCATGCCGTCAGCGTATCGCCGGACTCCCAGGAATGTGTCGAGTGCCCACAGCGACCGTCGCACGGGGCTCGGAACTTTCTCGGAGAGCTACAAGCCTCGGTTACGAAGGAGTTACGCCGACGCGAATTGTGCGCATCCGGTCTGACAGGTCTGTAGTCTGGGTGCGTACTATCGAACCTTTCGGGTGCCGCGAACGGACGTTCAATCGGTATGTCGGGGGACATTTCAAGGAGGAAACCAGTGAAGCGACCACGGATCGGATACGCGTTCATCGCGCTGGCCGCCGCAGGCGCGCTCGCGCTGTCGGGCTGCTCGTCGAGCGGCGACGGCGGGAACGGCGAGGGCGGCAACGCCGACAGTGCAGCGATCATCACCACGAACGGCTCGGAGCCGCAGAACCCGTTGATTGCGACGAACACCAACGAGGTCGGCGGCGGCAAGATCCTCGACCTGATCTTCGCCGGGCTCGTGTACTACGACGCCGAGGGTGCGGCGCACAACGATCTCGCCGAGTCCATCGAGAGCGATGACGCGACGAACTACACCATCACGATTCGCGACGATGCGACCTTCACCGACGGCACCCCCGTCAAGGCGGAGAACTTCGTGAAGGCGTGGAACTACGGCGCGAACGCCGACAACGCGCAGCTGAACAGCTACTTCTTCGAGGACATCGAGGGCTTCAGCTACGAGGAGAGCGTGCCCGAGCTCTCGGGCCTCAAGGTCGTCGACGACACCACGTTCACCGTGAAGCTGAACAAGGCGGCGTCCGACTTCCCGCAGCGCCTCGGCTACTCGGCGTTCTACCCGCTGCCCGACGTGGCGTTCGAGGACATGGCGGCGCAGGGCGAGATGCCCGTCGTCAACGGCCCGTACATGCTCGCCGGCGAGGGCGCCTGGCAGCACGACGAGCAGATCGAGCTCGTCGTGAACGAGGACTACAACGGCCCGCGCAAGCCCCAGAACGGCGGCGTGACGATCAAGTTCTACGCCACGCAGGACGCGTCGTACTCCGACCTCCTCGGCGGCAACGTCGACGTGATCGACCAGATCCCCGAGACGCAGCTCGCGAACTTCCAGAGCGACCTCGGCGACCGCGCGGTCAACCAGCCCGCGGCCGTGTTCCAGTCCTTCACCATTCCGGAGAGCCTCGAGCACTTCTCGGGCGAGGAGGGCGAGCTGCGCCGCAAGGCAATCTCGATGTCGATCGAACGCGAGCAGATCACGGACAAGATCTTCGACGGCACGCGCACCCCGGCCAGCGACTTCACCTCGCCGGTGATCGACGGCTGGAGCGACTCGCTCGAGGGCGCAGAGGTGCTCGAGTACAACCCCGAGGAGGCGAAGAAGCTCTGGGCCGAGGCCGATGAGATCGCGCCGTGGTCGGGCGACACCTTCGAGATCGCCTACAACTCGGACGGCGGCCACCAGGCCTGGGTCGACGCGACGTCGAACAGCATCGCGTCGACGCTCGGCATCAAGGCCGCGGGCAAGGCGTACCCGAAGTTCGACGTCCTGCGCGAGGAGATCACGAACCGCACCATCACCACCGCGTTCCGCACGGGGTGGCAGGCGGACTACCCGGGTCTCTACAACTTCCTCGGGCCGTTGTACGCGACCAACGCCTCCTCGAACGACGGCGACTACTCGAACCCCGAGTTCGACAAGCTGCTGCAGGAGGGCGCGGTCGACACCGACCCGGCCTCCGCGAACGAGAAGTTCCAGCAGGCGCAGGAGGTCCTCCTGGAAGACCTCCCCGCGTTCCCGCTCTGGTACGCCAATGTGAACGGCGGCTACGGCGAGAACGTCGACAACGTCGAGTTCGGGTGGAACTCGGTGCCGCTCTACTACGAGATCACCAAGAACTGATCGCCCCTGTCGGAGGCCCCGAGCATCGTGCTCGGGGCCTCCGCGCTGGGCGCGACGCCACCGCGCGCACCCGGCTCCCCGACGCCTGCGGGTCGAGAACACCGTCGTTCCGCCCACCCGCATCGCACCATCACTGCGAGAGAAAACGCGACATGCTTATCAACGACGCTCGGAGGGGATGCCTCGCATGCTGAGATACATCCTCTTCCGACTGCTCCAGGTGATCCCCGTACTCCTGGGCACCACCTTCCTCATCTACTTCATGGTCTTCGCCATGCCGGGCGACCCCATCCTCGCGATGTTCGGCGACAAGACGCCCGACCCCGCGATCATCGAGCGCCTGCGCGAGCAGTACAACCTCGATCAGCCCTTCTTCGTGCAGTACCTGCTGTACCTCAAGGGCGTGCTCGTCGGCGACTTCGGCATGAGCTTCTCGGGGCAGCCGGTCTCGAGCATTCTTGAGCGCACGTTCCCCGTCACCATCAAGCTGGCGGCGATGGCCATCGTGTTCGAGCTGCTGCTCGCCGTCACGATCGGCCTCATCTCGGGTCTGCGCAAGGGCAAGTTCTTCGACAACCTGAACCTGATCATCGGGCTCGTCTTCCTGAGCATCCCGATCTTCGTCATCGCCTTCATCGCGCAGTTCGGCCTCGGCATCAAGCTCGGCTGGTTCCGCACGACGGTCGGCACCGGCGCCCCGCTGCAGGACCTCCTGCTCCCCGCCATCGTGCTCGCCGTGTCGCTGTACCCGACGAGCATGCGCCTCACGCGCGCCTCGGTGATCGACACGCTGAACCAGGACTTCGTGCGCACCGCCTACGCGAAGGGCCTCAGCCGGAGCCGCGTCGTGCCGGTGCACGTGCTGCGCAACTCGCTCATCCCGACGATCACCAACACGGCGACCAACTTCGGCACGCTCATGGTGGGCGCGACGGTCACGGAGGGCATCTTCAACGTGCCCGGCGTCGGCAACGCGCTCTTCAACGCCATCCTGAAGGGCGACAACTCGCTCGTCGTGTCGTTCGTGACCTTCATGGTGCTCATCTACCTCGGCGTGAACCTGCTCGTCGATCTCCTGTACGCCGTACTCGACCCGAGGATCCGCTATGCCTGAGCCGAAGAACCCGATTCCGGAGCACTTCGTCGCCCCGTTCGAGGAGACGCCCGTCGCCGCAGTCGACGCCGTCAAGATCGACGAGAAGAAGTCGAACCTCTGGCTCGACGCGTGGCGCGACATGCGCGGCCGACCCATGTTCTGGATCTCCGCCGCGATCATCCTGGTCGTGCTCGTCGTGTCCCTGTTCCCGCAGCTGTTCACGCAGGTCGACCCGCGCGCCGCCGACCTCGGCATGTCGAAGGAGGGCCCCTCCGAGGGCCACCCGCTCGGCTACACCGCCCAGGGAGAGGACGTGTTCTCCCGCGTGCTCCACGGCACCTCGACCTCGGTGTCCGTCGGCCTGCTCGTGGTGCTCATCACCTTCGTCGTCGGAACGATCGCGGGCTCGCTCGCCGGGTACTTCGGCGGCTGGGTCGACACCGTGATCTCGCGCCTCGGCGACATCTTCTTCTCGATCCCCTACATCCTCGCCGCGGTGATCGTGATGACGGTGTTCCAGGAGTACCGCAATCCGCTCACCATCGCGTTCGCGATCGGCGGCTTCTCGTGGCCGGTCTCCGCGCGCATCCTGCGCTCCGAGATCCTCCGCGTGCGCAACGCCGACTACGTGATGGCCTCCACGGCGCTCGGGCTGTCGAAGTTCAAGACGCTCGTGCGCCACGTGATCCCCAACTCCATGGCCCCCCTGATCGTCGTGACGACGCTCTCGCTCTCCGCCGCGATCGTAGCGGAGGCCGTGCTGTCGTTCCTCGGCGTCGGGCTGCCGCCGGCCGACTACATCAGCTGGGGCAACGACATATCGGCCGCTCAGCGAGACCTGCGCAACGACCCGCAGCTCCTGCTCTGGCCGTCCCTCGCGCTCGCGACCACTGTGCTCGGCTTCGTCATGCTGGGCGAGGTCGTTCGCGACGCGCTCGATCCGAAGGCGAGGGCGCAGCGATGAGCGACCAGCGACAGATGAACCACGGCGGCGCGGAGCGCGCCGGCGACCCGACGCGTCCGATCCTCAGCGTTCGCGACCTGAAGGTCGAGTTCGGCGTGAAGCAGGAGCGGCGCGAGGTGCTGCACGGCGTCGGCTTCGACGTCTACCCCGGCGAGACCGTCGCGATCGTCGGCGAGTCGGGCTCCGGCAAGTCGACCACCATGCACGCGGTGATGAACCTGCTCCCCGGCACCGGCAAGGTGTCGGGCGGATCGATCCTCTGGCAGGGGCGCGAGCTCGTCGGGATCGGCCGGCGCGACATGGAGCACATCCGCGGCCGCGAGATCGGCCTCGTGCCCCAGGACCCGATGTCGAACCTCAACCCGGTGTGGTCGGTCGGCTTCCAGGTCGAGGAGGCGATCCGCTCGAACGGCCTCGCCTCGGGGAAGAAGGCCGTGCGGGCCCGCGCGATCGAGGTGCTCGAGCAGGCCGGCCTGCAGAATGCCGAGCAGCGCATGAAGCAGTTCCCGCACCAGTTCTCGGGCGGCATGAAGCAGCGCGCGCTCATCGGCATCGGGCTCGCCGCGAACCCGCAGCTGCTGATCGCCGACGAGCCGACTTCGGCCCTCGACGTCACCGTGCAGCGCGTCGTGCTCGACCACCTGCAGGGCCTGACCCAGCAGCTCGGCACCGCCGTCGTCTTCATCACGCACGATCTCGGCCTGGCGGCCGAGCGGGCCGAGAAGCTGATCGTGATGTACCAGGGCAACATCGTGGAGTCGGGGCCGAGCCGCGAGATCCTCGAACGACCCCAGCATCCGTACACGAAGCGGCTCGTCTCGGCGGCGCCCAGCCTCGCGTCGCGGCGCATCGGCTCGGATGCCACGGTGCCGACCGCCCCCACGCGCACCTTCGACCTCGCCGCGCTCTCCGACGAGCCGAAGCCGGTCGTGCAGCACGGCGAACCCATGATCGAGGTCTCCGACCTCGGCAAGGTCTACAAGATCCGCAAGGGGAGCTTCGGGTCGGAGGACTTCCACGCGGTCGCGGGGGCGTCGTTCACCGTGAACCGCGGTGAGACGATGGCGCTGGTCGGCGAATCGGGCTCGGGCAAGTCGACGATCGCGAAGATGGTGCTGCAGCTCGAGCCCCCCACCAGCGGCTCGGTGAGGGTCGGCGGCAAGGAGACCCGCAACATGTCGGGCCGCGAACTGTTCGATCTGCGCCGCACGCTGCAGCCGGTGTTCCAGGATCCCTACGGGTCGCTCGATCCGCTCCACAACATCGGCAACACCATCATGGAGCCGCTCAAGATCCATCGGGTCGGCGACGCCGCGAGTCGCAAGGCGCGCGTGTACGAGCTCCTCGATCAGGTGGCGCTGCCGCGCGAGCTCGCGACGCGCTACCCGAACGAGCTCTCGGGCGGCCAGCGGCAGCGCGTGGCCGTGGCGCGCGGGCTCGCGCTCAAGCCCGACATCCTCGTGCTCGACGAGGCCGTGTCGGCGCTCGACGTGCTCGTGCAGGCGCAGATCCTCGATCTGCTCGCCGAGCTGCAGCGCGAGCTGGGCCTCACGTACCTGTTCATCACGCACGACCTCGCGGTCGTGCGGCTCATCGCGGATCGCGTGTGCGTGATGCAGCAGGGCCGCATCGTGGAGCAGGCCACCACCGACGAGGTGTTCGAGAACCCCCGCGAGGAGTACACGAAGAACCTGCTCGCCGCGATTCCCGGCGCGCACATCGAGCTCGGCCAGGCGGGCTGACCGACTCGGACACGACGCCCGCGCCTGTCCGGAACCCCGGACAGGCGCGGGCGTCGGTGCGTTGTCGGAGGGCCGCCGACCGGCTGGGATAGGGGGAGTGGGGCGAGGCCCCGCGATCCGGCACTTCAGCGAAAGGTCCCCCGATGGCACTTCCCGGCGCACGCCCCGTCCGATCCCCCCGCGGCAGCGAACTCACCGCGAAGAGCTGGCAGACGGAGGCCCCGCTGCGCATGCTCATGAACAACCTCGACCCCGAGGTCGCCGAGCGCCCCGACGACCTCGTCGTCTACGGGGGCACCGGCCGAGCCGCCCGCAGCTGGGAGGCGTTCGACGCGATCGTCGACACCCTGCGCGATCTGGAGGAGGACGAGACGCTGCTCGTGCAGTCGGGCAAGCCGGTCGGGGTGTTCCGCACGAACGTGTGGGCGCCGCGCGTGCTCATCGCCAACTCCAACCTCGTGGGCGACTGGGCGAACTGGCCCGAGTTCCGCCGGCTCGAGGCCGAGGGCCTCACCATGTACGGGCAGATGACCGCCGGGTCGTGGATCTACATCGGCACGCAGGGAATTCTGCAGGGCACGTACGAGACCTTCGCGGCGGTCGCCCGCAAGCGCTTCGGCGGCACCCTCGCGGGCACCATCACCCTCACCGGCGGCTGCGGCGGCATGGGTGGCGCGCAGCCGCTCGCGGTCACCCTGAACGAGGGCGCCTGCCTCATCGTCGACGTCGACCGGAGCCGCCTCGAGCGGCGCGTCGGGAAGCGCTACCTCGACGAGGTCGTCACCGACCTCGACGAGGCGCTCGCGAAGGTGCAGCAGGCGAAGGCCGAGCGCCGCGGCTGGTCGGTGGGCCTCGTCGGCAACGCCGCCGAAGTCTTCCCCGAGATCCTGCGTCGGCACCGCGCGGGCGAGATCGTCGTCGACGTCGTCACCGACCAGACGAGCGCGCACGATCCGCTGAGCTACCTGCCGATCGGGTACGACGTGCACGAGCGCCTCGCCCGTGCCGAGGCGGACCCGGAGGGGTTCACGCGCGACGCGCAGGCGGCGATGGCGGCGCACGTGCAGGCGATGGTCGAGTTCCAGGACGCGGGTGCCGAGGTCTTCGACTACGGCAACTCCATCCGCGACGAGGCGCGAGCGGGCGGCTACGACCGGGCCTTCGAGTTCCCGGGCTTCGTGCCCGCGTACATCAGGCCCCTCTTCTGCGAAGGGCTCGGGCCGTTCCGCTGGGCGGCGCTCTCGGGCGATCCCGAAGACATCCGCGTGACCGACGAGGCCATCCTCGAGCTCTTCCCGGAGAACGAGCACCTGCACCGGTGGATCCGTGCGGCGCAGGATCGCGTCGAGTTCGAGGGGCTCCCGGCCCGCATCTGCTGGCTCGGCTACGGCGACCGCGCCCGGGCCGCCGTGCGCTTCAACGAGCTCGTCGCCGAGGGGCGGGTGTCGGCGCCGATCGTGATCGGGCGCGACCACCTCGACTCCGGCTCCGTCGCCTCGCCGTACCGCGAGACCGAGGCGATGGCGGACGGATCGGATGCGATCTCGGACTGGCCCCTGCTCAACGCGCTCACGGCGGCCTCGTCGGGCGCGACCTGGGTGTCGCTGCACCACGGCGGCGGCGTCGGCATCGGGCGTTCGCAGCACTCGGGCCAGGTCTCCGTGGCCGACGGCACGGCGCTCGCGGCCGAGAAGCTGCAGCGGCTGCTGACGAACGACCCCGGCATGGGCGTCATCCGCCACGTCGACGCCGGGTACCAGCGAGCCGTCGACGTCGCCGGTGAGCGCGGCGTGCGCATCCCCGTCGCGCCCGTCATCCGCAACACCGATCAGGCCTGGTGACGCGATGACCCGCCGCGCCGCCAGCCTGCTCATCGACCGCATCGGCGAGCTCACCACGAACGACGACGCCGAGGGCGGGCGTCTGCGCGACGCCGCCGTCGTGATCGAGGAGGATCGCGTGGCGTGGGTCGGGCCAGCGGCCGCCGCGCCGGCCGCGGACGACCGCTTCGACGCGGCGGGCCGCGCAGTGCTGCCGGGCTGGGTGGACGCGCACACGCACCTCGTCTTCGCCGGCGACCGCACCGCGGAGTTCGAGGCGCGCATGGCCGGCGAGGCGTACGCCGCCGGGGGCATCAACGTGACGGTCGAGGCGACCCGCGCGGCCACCGACGCGGCCCTGGAGGTGAACCTCGCGCGACTGGTCGCCGAGGCGCGGCGCGGCGGCACCACCACGATCGAGACGAAGACCGGGTACGGGCTCACCGTCGACGATGAGCGGCGCGCGGCCGTGCTCGCCGGCCGGCACGTCGACGCGGTCACGTTCCTCGGCGCGCACGTCGTGCCGACCGGGGCCGACCCCGACGCGTACCTCGACCTCGTCACCGGGCCCATGCTCGACGCGGTCGCCCCCCACGTGAGCGCGGTCGACGTGTTCTGCGAGGCGGGCGCGTTCGACGAGGCGGCGACCGCGCGGGTGCTCGCCGCCGCCGCCCGCGCCGGGCTCGCGACGCGGGTGCACGGCAACCAGCTCGGGCACGGCCCCGGCGCGCGGCTGGCCGTCGAGGCCGGATCGCTGAGCGTCGATCACCTCGGGTTCCTGAGCGACGACGACGTCTCGGCGCTCGCCGGGTCGTGGAGGGATTGGGACGGGGGAGCGGGGCCGCGCGGAACGGTCGCGACGGTGCTTCCCGCCTGCGACCTCTCGACGCGCGTGCCGCTCGCCCCGGCGCGGCGACTGCTCGACGCCGGTGCGGTGCTCGCCATCGCGTCGAACGCGAACCCGGGCACCTCGTACACGAGCTCGATGGCGTTCTGCGTCGCGACCGCGGTGCTGCAGATGGGGCTCACGGTGCAGGAGGCGGTGCGCGCGGCGACGCTCGGCGGAGCCATCGCGCTGGGCGCGGAGCGAGACGGCTGGCGCGATCCGAGCGGCGCGGCGCAGGGCGCCGTCGGCCGGATCGCGCCCGGCGCCCGCGCCGACCTCCAGCTGCTCGAGGCGCCGTCGGCGACGCACCTCGCGTACCGGCCCGGGATGCCGCTGGTCACGGCGGTGTGGCGCGCAGGGCGACGGGTGGCGTGACCCGGGCGACCCGTGCCGGGCGCGGCCCGCGCGCCGTCGGCTCGAGACACTCTCTGGCGGGGTCCAGAAGGACCTGCCTGACAGATGTTACCGACCAGTATCATTCATGCCGCGATTCTCGCTAGGCTGCGAGTGTGCAACCCCCGGGCGCATCGACACCGTCGTGATGCGCGATCCCGGGAAGTGAGAGGGAAAGAAATTGAAGAAGACGATGATGTCTGCGGCCGCCCTGATGGGCGCCGCACTGCTGTTCACCGGATGCGCCACCAGCAGCACCTCCGGATCGGGCGACGGCGGCGACGGGGGCGGTGACGCGATCATGATCGGCACCACCGACAAGGTCACCTCGCTCGACCCGGCCGGCTCCTACGACAACGGGTCGTTCGCGGTCATGAACCAGGTCTACCCGTTCCTGCTCAACAGCGAGTACGGCACCGCGGAGGTCACGCCCGACATCGCGGAGTCGGCCGAATTCACCTCGCCGACCGAGTACACCGTGAAGCTCAAGAGCGGCCTGAAGTTCGCCAACGGCAACGACCTCACGTCGAGCGACGTGAAGTTCTCCTTCGACCGGCAGGTCGCCATCAACGACCCCAACGGCCCCGCATCGCTGCTCGGCAACCTCGAGAGCGTCGAGACGCCCGACGACACCACCGTGGTGTTCACGCTCAAGAACGGCGACGACCAGGTCTGGCCGCTGATCCTCTCGAGCCCCGCCGCCCCCATCATCGACGAGGACGTGTTCGCGGCCGACGCGCTCACCGCCGACGACGAGATCGTGGCGGGCAAGCCCTTCGCCGGTCAGTACGAGATCACCTCCTACCAGCTCAACGAGCTCATCGCCTACGCTCCCTTCGACGGCTACCAGGGCAACCTCGGGAAGCCGGCGAACAGCGGCGTCAACGTCAAGTACTACGCGGACGCATCGAACCTGAAGCTCGACATCGCGGGCGGCGCGATCGACGTCGCCTTCCGCTCGCTGTCGGCCACCGACAACGACGAGCTCGCGAAGAACGACGACGTGAAGCTCGTCGAGGGGCCGGGCGGCGAGACCCGCTACATCGTGTTCAACTTCAACACGCAGCCCTACGGGGCGACCGCCGACGATGCGGACCCCGCGAAGGCTCAGGCCGTGCGCCAGGCCGCAGCCGACCTGGTGGACCGCGAGGCGATCGCGAAAGAGGTCTACAAGGATACCTACAGCCCGCTCTACTCGTTCGTGCCGGACGGACTGCCGGGCGCGACCGAGCCGCTGAAGGAGATGTACGGCGACGGCGCCGGCGCACCCGACGCGGCGAAGGCGAAGGAGCGGCTCGAAGCCGCCGGCGTCGAGACCCCCGTGCAGCTGAGCCTCCAGTACAACGGAGACCACTACGGCCCCTCCTCGGGCGACGAGTACGCCATGGTGAAGTCCCAGCTGGAGCAGGACGGCCTCTTCGAGGTCGACCTGCAGCAGACGGAGTGGGTGCAGTACTCCAAGGACCGCACCGCCGACGTCTACCCGGCGTACCAGCTCGGCTGGTTCCCCGATTACTCGGACGCCGACAACTACCTGTCGCCGTTCTTCCTCACCGAGAACTTCCTCGGCAACCACTACGACAACCCCGAGGTGAACGACCTCATCGTCGAGCAGCAGACGCAGACCGACGAGGGCGAGCGCATGGACGAGATCGCGAAGATCCAGGAGCTCGTCGCGACCGACCTGTCGACGCTGCCGCTGCTGCAGGGCAAGCAGGTCGCCTACACGGGCACCGACATCGAGGGCACCACCCTCGACGCGTCGTTCAAGTTCCGGTACGCGCCGATCACCCAGTAGCGCACGCCGCGACGGCGGGCCCGGCCCCCGGGCCGGCGCCCGCCGTCGCGGACCGACGCGAACAGGCTCACACATGACTGCTCCCGCACCTGTCGTCGCGGCGCGCCGCGCCCCGACCGGGGGCGGATTCGGACGCTACGTCCTGATCCGGCTCCTGCTCATCATCCCGACCGTGTTCATCCTCGTCACCGTCGTCTTCTTCCTCATGCGCCTCACCGGCGACCCGATCACCGCCGCCCTCGGCGGGCGCCTCCCTCCCGACCAGCTCGCGGAGCGCGTGCACGAGGCCGGCTTCGACCGGCCCCTGATCGTGCAGTACTTCGACTACCTCGGCGGCGTCTTCCGCGGCGACTTCGGCACCTCGATCACCGACAATCGCCCGGTACTCGAGATCCTGTTCCAGTACGGCTCCGCCACCCTCGAACTCGTCTGCTACGCGCTGATCGTCGCGTTCATCATCAGCATTCCGCTCGGCCTCATCGCCGCGTACCGCCGCGACCGCTGGCAGGACGCGGTGCTGCGCATCATGGCGATCCTCGCCTACGCGACTCCGATCTTCTTCGTCGGCCTGCTGCTCAAGCTCGTCTTCTCGGTCTGGCTCGGCTGGCTCCCCGTCGCCGGGCGCGCGGGCACCCGCACCGAGCTCGTGATGGGCGGCGTCGACTCGCCGACCGGCATCTACCTGCTCGATGCGATCCGGCTCGGCGACACCCAACTCGTCGGCGACGTGCTCTGGCACGCCGTGCTCCCGTCGGTCGCCCTCGGCCTGCTCACCGCGGGCGTCTTCCTCCGCCTCATCCGCACCAACGTCATCGGCACCTTCGGGCAGCAGTTCGTCACGAGCGGCCGCTCCCGAGGGGTGAGCGAGTACCGGCTCCTCACGAAGCACGCCTTCCGCCCCGCGCTGATCCCCATCATCACGGTCATGGGCATGCAGGTCGCGCTCCTGCTCGCGGGCGCGGTGCTGACGGAGACGACATTCGAATGGAAGGGACTCGGCTTCATGCTCGCCGAATACCTGAAGGCCCGCGACTTCGTCGCGGTGCAGGGCATCGTCGTGATGATCGCGGTGATCGTCGCCGTCACCAACTTCGTGGTCGACCTCGTCGCGGCCGCCGTCGACCCGAGGGTGAGGTACTGATCGTGACCGTGCCCGATCTCCCCACGCCCTCGACGGCGACCCTCGCCGTCGCCGTGCCCCGCGGGCGACGACTCCGCGACCGCATGCCGGTGCTCCGGCAGCTGCGGCAGAGCGTCGGGCTGCAGCGCGGCATGCTCGTCGCCGGGCTCGCGCTGACCGCCCTGTTCGTGCTGCTCGCCCTGCTCGCGCCGCTGATCGCCCCCTACGGGTGGGCGCAGCAGTCGGTCGACGGCACGGCGTTCGGCACGCAGCAGCCGCCGAACGCGACGAACCTGCTCGGCACCACCGTCTCGGGGTTCGACGTGCTGTCGCGGGTCATCTGGGGCGCCCAGACGGCGCTCTTCGTGATCGCCGCCGCGATCCTCTGCTCGATCTTCCTGGGCATCGCGCTCGGCCTCGTCTCGGGATACTTCGGCGGATGGCTCGACCGCATCCTCGTCGTGCTCTGCGACGCGATCTACGCGTTCCCGTCGCTGCTGCTCGCCATCGTGATGTCCATCGTGATCAGCCGCGGGCAGTCCACGCTCTTCGGCGGCATCCTCGCGACGGCGCTCTCCATCACCGTCGTGTTCGTGCCGCAGTACTTCCGGGTGATCCGCGCCGAAGTCGTGCGCGTGCGCTCCGAGCCGTTCGTCGAGGCCGCCCGCGTGATCGGCGTGCCCACCGGCCGCATCCTCGTGCGCCACGTGCTGCGCAACTCGGTGCGATCGCTGCCGGTGGTCGTCACGCTCAACGCCTCGGAGGCCCTGCTGACGCTCGCGGGTCTCGGCTTCCTCGGCTTCGGCATCGAGGCGACCTCCGCGGCCGAATGGGGCTACGACCTGAACCGCTCCGTCGCCGACGTCACGAGCGGCATCTGGTGGACGAGCGTGTTCCCCGGCGTCGCCATCGTGCTCGTGGTGCTCGGCATCACCCTCGTCGGCGAGAGCCTCAACGATCTGTCGGACCCGCGGCTGCGCCAGCGCCGCCGGGCGAAGGGAACCTCATGAACCGCATCGCGGAAGTCGCCGACCTGCGGGTGCAGTTCGCGACCGACGAAGCCCCCGTCGACGCCGTGAAGGGCATCAGTCTCGCAGCGCACGCGGGCGAGGTGCTGGCGATCGTCGGAGAATCGGGATCGGGCAAGACCGTCACCGCGAACGCCCTGCTCGGCCTGCTGCCCGAGACCGCGACCATGTCGGGCACCGTGATCGTGCGCACGCGGGCCGGAGACGAGACCGACGTGGTGCACGCCTCCCACGCGGAGATGCGGAGCATGCGCGGCAGCGCCGCGGCGATGGTGTTCCAGGAGCCGTCGACGGCGCTGAACCCCGTCTACACCGTCGGCTGGCAGATCGCCGAGGGCCTCCGCGCGCACGGCCGCATCAGCGCGAAGGAGGCGCGAGCTCGGGCCGTCGACATCCTCCGGCGGGTCGGCATCCCCGACCCCGAGCAGCGCGTCGACCAGTACCCGCACCAGTTCTCGGGCGGGCAGAAGCAGCGCATCGTGATCGCGATGGCACTGGTGCTCGACGCCGGCCTCATCGTCGCCGACGAGCCGACCACGGCCCTCGACGTCACCGTGCAGGCCGAGATCCTCGAACTGCTGCGCATCTGCCGCGACGAGTTCGGGGCGACGATCGTGCTCATCACCCACAACATGGGCGTCGTGGCCGACCTCGCCGACCGCGTCATCGTGATGTACCGCGGCGAGATCATCGAGGAGGCCCCCGTCGCCGAGCTCTTCGGCGCCCCGAAGGAGCCGTACACCCGCGATCTGCTCGCCGCGGTGCCGCACGTCGGCCACGGCAAATCGCGGACGCAGGCGCGGGAGGCGGAGGGCGGTTCCGGGGACGTCGAGGGTGCGGCCCGCGACGCCGGCCGAGACACCGGCCGAGACACCGCCGGGCACCTCATCGTCGCCGAGAACGCGCGGATCGGCTACCCCTCCCGGTTCGGTCGCGGCGCCGTCATCGCCGTCGACGGGGTGGACTTCTCCGTCGCACCCGGCGAGGTCGTCGGGCTCGTCGGCGAATCCGGATCGGGCAAGACCACGATCGGGCGCGCCGTCGTCGGCCTGACGAAGGTGGTGGACGGATCGCTCCGCGTGCTCGGCCAGGAGATGCGCGACGTGCGCCAGCGGGCGCTCGCGCCGCTCCGGCCCGACATCGGCTTCGTGTTCCAGGATCCGGCGACGAGCTTCAACCCGCTGCTCTCGATCGCCGAATGCATCGCCGAGCCGCTGATCGTGCACGGTCGCGCAGCCGGCCCCACGGCCGCGCGCGCCCGCGTCGACGAGCTGCTCGACGCCGTGCGCCTGCCCGCCGCGTTCGGCGACCGCTTCCCGCACGAGCTCTCGGGCGGGCAGCGGCAGCGGGCGTCGCTCGCGCGGGCGCTCGCACTCGACCCGAAGCTGCTCATCGCCGATGAGCCGACGAGCGCCCTCGACGTCTCCGTGCAGGCGACCGTGCTCGAACTGTTCGTGCAGCTGCAGGCCGAGCTCGGGTTCGCGTCGCTGTTCATCAGCCACGATCTCGCCGTCATCGACGCCGTCTCCGACCGCATCATCGTGCTGCAGCAGGGGCGCATCATGGAGCAGAGCACGACGGCGCAGGTGCTCGGGAGCCCGAGGGACCGGTACACGCAGCAGCTGCTCGCGGCGATCCCCGTTCCCGACCCCGCCGAGCAGCGCCGCCGCCGAGAGGCCGCGCGGGCGGGCATCGCGGGCGCGTAGCGGCGGGCCGGGCCGGGCGGGGCGTTGTGGGAGACCTCGCCCGGCCCGGCCCTCCGAAGTGTTCGCGGGGCGTTCACGCGGAGACCCGCTAGAATAGTGCGTCGGCGTCTTTCGGCGTCACCGCGGGGCGATCCCGCTCCGTGGCCGGCAACCCGCCGTGCCGACGCTCCCTCGTCTCGTTAGGACTCACCTACTTATGGCTCTCGCCACACGCGAAGACCTCCGCAACGTCGCCATCGTCGCACACGTCGACCACGGCAAGACCACCCTCGTCGACGCCATGCTGCGTCAGACCAACTCCTTCGACGCGCACGCCGAGGTCGACGATCGGGTCATGGACTCGAACGACCTCGAGCGCGAGAAGGGCATCACCATTCTGGCCAAGAACACGGCCATCACGTACGAGGGCGCCCACGCCTCAGGCGGCCCCATCGTCATCAACGTCGTCGATACCCCCGGCCACGCCGACTTCGGCGGCGAGGTGGAGCGCGCGCTCTCGATGGTCGACGGCGTCGTGCTGCTCGTCGACGCCTCCGAGGGCCCGCTGCCGCAGACCCGGTTCGTGCTGCGCAAGGCGCTGGAGTCGAAGCTCCCCGTGATCCTCGCCGTCAACAAGACGGACCGCCCCGATGCGCGCATCGAAGAGGTCGAGGGCGAGGCGCAGGATCTCCTGCTCGGCCTCGCATCCGACCTCTCCGAGGATCACCCCGACATCGACGTCGACGCCGTGCTCGACGTGCCCACGGTGTACCTCTCGGGTCGCGCCGGCGCCGCATCGCACGAGCGCCCCGCCGACGGCGACCTGCCCAACAACCCCGACCTCGAGCCGCTCTTCCAGACCATCCTGGAGCGCGTGCCCGCACCGCAGTTCGACGACACGTTCCCGCTGCAGGCGCACGTCACGAACCTCGACTCGTCGCCGTTCCTCGGCCGCATCGCGCTGCTGCGCGTGCACCACGGCTGGATCAAGAAGGGCGAGACCGTCGCCTGGGTGAAGCACGACGGCTCCGTGCAGAACGTGCGCGTCACCGAGCTCATGCTCACGAAGGCGCTCACCCGGTACCCCGCCGAGAAGGCGGGCCCCGGCGACATCGTCGCGATCGCGGGCATCGAGAACATCACGATCGGCGAGACCATCGCCGACGCGGAGGACGTGCGCCCCCTGCCGACCATCACCGTCGACGAGCCCGCCATCTCGATGACCATCGGCGCCAACACGTCGCCGCTCGTCGGCAAGGTGAAGGGCCACAAGCTGACCGCCCGCATGATCAAGGATCGCCTCGACCGCGAGCTCATCGGCAACGTGTCGCTGCGGGTGCTCGACGTGGGCCGCCCCGACGCCTGGGAGGTGCAGGGCCGCGGCGAGCTGGCGCTCGCGATCCTCGTCGAGAACATGCGCCGCGAGGGCTTCGAGCTCACCGTCGGCAAGCCGCAGGTGGTCACCAAGGAGGTCGACGGCAAGAAGCACGAGCCGTACGAGCACCTCACCATCGATACGCCCGAGGAGCACCTCGGTGCGATCACGCAGCTGCTGGCGGCGCGCAAGGGCCGCATGGAGAACATGGTGAACAACGGCACCGGCTGGGTGCGCATGGAGTTCATCGTGCCCTCGCGCGGCCTCATCGGGTTCCGCTCGGAGTTCATGACCATCACCCGCGGCACCGGCATCGCGAACGCGATCTCGCACGGCTATGACGAATGGGCGGGCCCGATCACGACCCGCAACAACGGCTCGATCGTCTCGGACCGCGCCGGCGTGGTCACGCCGTTCGCCATCATCAACCTGCAGGAGCGCATGAGCTTCTTCGTGCAGCCCACCGAAGAGGTCTACGAGGGCATGGTCATCGGTGAGAACTCGCGCTCCGAGGACATGGACGTGAACATCACCAAGGAGAAGAAGCTCACGAACATGCGCTCGGCCGCGGCCGACAGCTTCGAGTCGATGACCCCGCCCCGCAAGCTCACCCTCGAGGAGTGCCTCGAGTTCGCGCGCGAGGACGAGTGCGTGGAGGTCACGCCCGAGAACGTGCGCATCCGCAAGGTCGAGCTCGCAGCGTCGGCGCGCGCGCGCTCGGCATCGCGCCTGAAGAACCAGAAGTAACGCGGTTCCCGATTCGAGGGCCCCGGCTCGCGCCCCTGCGCGGACCGGGGCCCTCGTGCATCCCGCGCCCGATGGAACCCCCGGATCGATCGACGATCGCGGATCCGTCGACGATCGCGGATCCGTCGACGATCGCGGAGTCGTCGACGATCCCGGCGTCGTCGACGATCCCGGCGTCCGGTCGTAGGATCGGACCATGGCCATCATTCACCGCACCACCCTGAGTCCGTCGAAGTACGAACTGCTCGCCGCGTGGCTGCCGGCGCAGTCGTGGTTCTCGGGCGACCCCGAGCAGCTCGAGCCCATCGGCGCCTACCGCTTCGACGACCCCGAGGGCGAGGTCGGCCTCGAAGGGCACCTGTTCACCGCCGGCGACGCGACGGTCTACCACGTGCCGCTCTCGTACCGCGGCGCCGAGCTCGACGACGCCGACGAGTTCGTCGTCGGCACCATGCAGCACGGCGTGCTCGGCACTCGCTGGGCGTACGACGCGATCGCCGATCCCGTCTACCGCGCCGTGCTCGCGGACGCGATCGTGCACGGCGGGCGCGGCAGCCGCGAGTACACGCAGGACGCGGAGGGACGGACGGCCGAGCGCGAGCCATCCGTGCAGGTGCGCGGGAGCGGATCCGGGGACGGCCCGGTGCCGGAGCTCGCCGCCGTGCATCTGACGTCGGAGGGGGCCGCATCGATCGCGGAGACGGAGTTCGCGCTGCTCGCCGTGCATCGCGTCGTGGCGGTCGAGGCCGGCGACGATCCCGCGGGCACGCTCACGCTGCGGGGGGAGTGGACCGGCGCCGTCGACGCGCTGCTGGCGTCGCTCCGCAGCTGACGCCGTCGCGGCCGGCGCTCGGCGCGGCGTGCGGCCCGGTGCTGCGGGCGAGCGGGGTCACTTCGGATGGGTGTCGCGCCTCCGACACGCACGGAAAACGACCCCGCTCGCCGAGACGCGCGGCGCGGCGCGGCCCGTTTTCGCGTTTCGCCGAGAAACCGCTAGAGTATTCCTTGCGTGAAAAACGCAATCGGGATGTGGCGCAGCTTGGTAGCGCACGTCGTTCGGGACGACGGGGTCGCAGGTTCAAATCCTGTCATCCCGACCAATAAGCCGCGGAAACTGTTACGTTTCCGCGGCTTTTTCGGTCTTCCGGCGCTTGCGTTCCGGGTCCTCGCGGAGTGCGCCGCGGCGCCCGCGCTGAGCACCGCCCTCATGCTCGCCGGCGCCGCGCAGCGCGGTCGCGCTGGGCTGGCGGCCGCAGGTGCGCCGGCCAGCTCCGTTCCGCCATTGCGGAATACCTCTGGGGGGTATACCGTTACCTCCGTAAGCGATACCCCGCAGCGGTATCGAAGCGGAAGGGGAGACGATGGCCGAGAACGAGTACCGAGTGACCGGAATGACCTGCGAGCACTGCGAGATGTCGGTGCGCGAGGAGGTCGGCGAGGTCGCGGGCGTCACGGGCGTGCAGGTGAGCGCGCAGACCGGGCGGCTCGTCGTGTCGGGCGATCGCGAGATCGACGACGCCGCGATCGTCGCGGCGGTCGAGGAAGCCGGATACCGGGCGGCGCGGGTCTGATGCGCGCGCCCGCACGCCTCGCCCTCTCCGCAGCGGGTCTGCTGGTGGCCTTCGGCGGAGCCTACGGGCTGGCCGGCGTCATCGTGCCCGACAGCGCAGTGGAGCCGTGGCGGGCCGAGAGCCGGCACGACGGGCACGAGGACGATGGAACCGAAGGAGATGCCATGAACGGCGACGAACAGAACGCGCACGGTGCGGATGGCGCCGGGGCGCACGACCACCCGGCCGACGGCGGGGCGCCGCCCGAGGGGATCCGGCCCGCAGCCGACCCCCGATACGTCGTGGGCGCCGCGGTGCGCCTGACCGCCGACCACATGCCCGGCATGGACGGCGCCGAGGCCACGGTCTCGGGCGCCTTCGAGACGACGACCTACTCGGTCACGTACCCCCTGACCACGGGAGGCGATCCGGTGATCGACCACCGCTGGGTGGTGCACGAAGAGCTCGACGACCCGGGACCGGCGCCGTTGGCGCCCGGAGCCGAGGCGGTGCTGCTTGCCGAGCACATGCCCGGCATGCGGGGCGCGACCGCGACCGTCGTCAGCGCGACGCGGGAGACCGTGTACACGGTCGACCTCACCACCGATGGGATGACGATGACGAACCACAAATGGGTCGTCGAGAGCGAGATGCGGCCGGCAGGCTGACCCGCGACGCGGAGGACCGCAGGAACGAGCGCAGCCGCGGCACGAGACGGCTGCGGCACGCACGGAGAACGAGAGAGGGGCGGGCAGTGAGCACGCACGCGACACCTGCGCCGGGCACCGGCGTCGAACTGGAGATCGGCGGCATGACCTGCGCGTCGTGCGCGAACCGGATCGAGCGCAAGCTGAACAAGCTCGACGGCGTCACGGCGACGGTGAACTACGCGACCGAGAAGGCACGGGTCACGGTGCCGGAGGGCTACGACCCGGCGCTGCTGATCAGCGAGGTCGAGAAGACGGGATACACCGCCGCCCTGCCGCGGCGGGAGCGCGACGCGGCTGCGGACAACCCGAGCGGCGACGCCGATCCCGAGCTCACGTCGCTGCGCCAGCGACTCGTCGGATCGGTCGTGCTCACGGTTCCCGTGATCGCGATGTCGATGATCCCGGCCCTGCAGTTCCCGTTCTGGCAGTGGGCCTCCCTCGCCCTCGCAGCGCCGGTGATCGTCTGGGCCGCGTGGCCCTTCCACCGCGCCGCATGGACGAACCTCAAGCACGGCACCGCCACCATGGACACGCTCATCTCGATGGGCACGGGCGCCGCGTTCCTGTGGTCGCTCTACGCGCTCTTCCTCGGCACGGCTGGGGAGCCCGGCATGACGCACGCCTTCGAGTTCACCATCGCGCCGTCGGACGGAGCGGCGAACATCTATCTCGAGGTCGGGGCCGGGGTGACGATGTTCATCCTCGCCGGCCGCTACTTCGAGAAGCGCTCCAAGCGGCAGGCGGGAGCCGCCCTGCGCGCGCTGCTCGAGCTCGGCGCGAAGGAGGTCTCCGTGCTGCGCGACGGGCGCGAGGTGCAGATTCCGACGACGGAGCTCGCGGCCGGTGACGAGTTCGTCGTGCGCCCCGGCGAGAAGATCGCGACCGATGGCGTCGTGGTCTCGGGCACGTCGGCGGTGGACGCGTCGATGCTCACCGGAGAATCGGCCCCCGTCGAGGTCGCCGAGGGCGACACGGTGACCGGCGCGACCGTGAACGCCGGCGGGCGGCTCGTCGTGCGGGCCTCCCGCGTCGGCTCCGACACGCAGCTCGCGCAGATGGCGCAGCTCGTCGAGGACGCGCAGTCGGGGAAGGCGGAGGTGCAGCGCCTGGCCGACCGCATCTCGGGCGTCTTCGTGCCCATCGTGATCGGGATCGCCGTCGCCGTGCTCGGCGCGTGGCTGGGCGCCGGGTTCCCGGTCGCCGCCGCCTTCACGGCGGCAGTGGCCGTGCTCGTGATCGCCTGCCCCTGCGCGCTCGGACTCGCCACGCCGACCGCGCTCCTCGTCGGCACCGGTCGGGGCGCGCAGATGGGGGTGCTCATCAAAGGGCCCGAGGTGCTGGAATCGACCCGGACGGTCGACACCGTCGTGCTCGACAAGACCGGCACCGTCACGACCGGCCGGATGACACTGGTCGACGTCGTCGTCGAGCCCGGCGTCGACCGCGCCGAGCTGCTGCGCTTCGCGGGGGCGCTCGAGCACGCCTCCGAGCACCCCATCGCCCGGGCCATCGCGGCGGGCGCGGCGGCGGAGGTGGGGCCGCTGCCCGATCCGGAGCACTTCGAGAACGCTGCGGGCGCGGGCGTGCAGGGCGTCGTGGACGGCACCGCGGTGGTGGTGGGTCGCGAATCCCTCCTCGCCGACTGGTCGCAGCAGCTGTCGCCGGAGGTCGCCGCCGCGAAGGCGCGCGCCGAGGGCGAGGGGAAGACCGTCGTGGCGGTCGGATGGGACGGCCGGGCGCGGGGCGTGCTCGTGGTCGCCGACGCCGTGAAGCCCACCAGCGCGCGCGCCGTCGCCGAGCTGCGGCGCCTCGGCCTGACGCCGGTGCTGCTCACGGGAGACAATGCGGCCGTCGCGCGTCGGATCGGCGCGGAGGTCGGCATCGACGAGGTGATCGCCGAGGTGCTGCCGCAGGAGAAGGTGGCGGTCGTCGCCCGTCTGCAGCGCGCGGGCAGAGTCGTGGCGATGGTCGGCGACGGCGTCAACGACGCCCCGGCGCTCGCGCAGGCCGACCTGGGGCTCGCGATGGGCTCCGGAACCGATGCCGCGATCGAGGCCGCCGACATCACCCTCGTGGGCGGCGACCTGCGTGCGGCGGTGGACGCGATCCGGCTCTCCCGCCGCACCCTCGCGACGATCAAGACGAACCTGTTCTGGGCGTTCGCGTACAACGTCGCCGCGATTCCGATCGCCGCGCTGGGCATGCTCAACCCGATGCTCGCGGGGGCGGCGATGGCGTTCTCATCGGTGTTCGTCGTAGGCAACAGCCTGCGGCTGCGCGGGTTCCGGAGCGTGACCCGATGACCGCGCCGGGAGCGACCGAATCGACGGCCGAACCGATGACCGAACCGGAGACCGCCGAGCACCGGCACGGCTACATCAGCGACAAGACGAAGTACCGCAACCGTCTGCGCCGCCTCGAGGGGCAGGTACGGGGCATCGATCGCATGGTCGAGGACGAGCGGTACTGCATCGACATCCTCACCCAGATCTCCGCGGTCACCAAGGCCCTGGAGCATGTGGCGCTCGGGCTCCTCGACGATCACCTGCGGCACTGCGTGGTCGATGCCGTGCACACCGGCGGTGAGACGGCCGAGCGCAAGTTGGCTGAGGCTTCCGAGGCGATCGCGCGGCTCGTACGCTCGTAGGCGAGGGGCACCGAGGCAGGGAGGGCCGATGGAGCACGAAGACGACCGGCGCGGGCTGCTGCTCGCGGAGCAGGAGCGGATCGCGGCGCGCGTGACGAAGCTGGAGCGCGACATCGCGGCCCTCACGAGCGCGCGCCGCAGCTCGGTGGACGACGACGAGCACGACCCCGACGGGGAGCCGCTCTCGGCGCGGTGGTCGCTGCTCGCCGGGCTGCTGGAGTCGGCGCGCGACGATGCGCGTCAGGCCGCCGAAGCGGTGCGCCGCCTCGACGCGGGCGCCTACGGGGTGTGCGTCGCGTGCGGGCAGCCGATCCCCGCCGGGCAGCTCGACGTGCGGCCCTTCCGGGAGCGCTGCGTGGCCTGCACGCCGTAGCGGCGCGATCGGGCGCCGGGGAGCGCGTTCATGCGATCCCGCTCCCGCCGCTCCCGCCGCTCCCGCCGCTCCCGCGCCGACGCATCGCCGATCGCGGCCACCACCGCGCGCGCCGACGCCGAGCGGGTTCCGCCGACCGCTGCAGCCCCTGTCTCTTATACAAATATCCGACCCCACC
>NZ_LDRK01000024.1 GCF_001477055.1 Leucobacter chromiiresistens | reverse complement strand
GCGGCGGTCGGGCCCAGCCGGCTGCTCATGCAAGACGCCGCGCCTGCTGCACGACTGCGCTCCGGCGATCTTCCGGGGAATCACTGCCCGAGATGAGCCGGCTCAGATGCGGCAGGCAGGTGTCGGCGAAAGCGATCCCGATGACGCTGAGGAGTGTATCCGCTCCCCCTCGGGCATCGCTGCGCGGCACCGCCTGCTCCAGTGCGGCGACCATCCGGGCGCAGCCGGCCCCGCGAGTGGAGGCCGATACCGGTTCGGCGAGTTCCAGGCTCTCCCAGAGCAGGAGGCGCACGAGGCGAGGATGCTGAGCTGCTCGATCGAAGAGATCTCCGGCGAGGGTTCCGAGAGCGTCGGCTCCTGCGCCTGTGATGTCGATCCCGTCGAGCAGCCGCTCGACTTCGCTTTCGAGCACGGCCGCGAACAGCCCTTCTTTGTTCCCGAAGTACTGATAGATGCGCTCTTTGTTGATGCCCGCCTCGCGAGCGATCGCCTCGACCCGCCCGCCGGCGAAACCCGACCTCGAGAAGTGCGTCGAGGCCGCCGCGAGCAGTTTCTGCCGGGTCTCCTGCGTGTTCCAAGCCACAGGAGGATCATACTCCAACCTTTCGGTTGGAGAGTGGTACATTTAAACTCCAACCGAACGTTTGGAGATTTGATGCGCCCACTCCCCCGCCCATTGCAAGCACTCGCCACCTGGGTGGCGATTCTTCCGCTCGTACTCGGCACTTCGGCCGCAGTCGAGCCACTCACCCCAGGATGGCCCGACCCAGTGCGCACCGCACTGGTGATCACCATCGTGGTGCCCGTCGCCGTTTTCGCGGCCGTGCCGATGCTCGCCCGCATCATCCATCGGTTGCGAGGCACGCCGGCGACGGTGATCGCAGACGCATGCCCGGCGCCCGGCCTTGGAAACATGCACGATGACTCACTCCGGACGTGCACCGCGAACCCGCCGACTCCTCCCAGCAGCACTGAGGGTCGCGGGGAGTCGCGATGAAGACACTCGTGCTCGGCGGCACCGGAGCGGTCGGAACCGCTGCAGTTGAGGCGCTCCGTGAACGCGGCCACGAAGTGCTGGTCGCCGGCAGACGAGCCGTCGCTCAGGGAATCGTGCTCGATGCGGCGACCCGGACCGGACTCTCCCGCCTCGCCGAGGTCTCCCGCTGGGCGGACGTGGTCCTCGATCTGAGCGGGCTCGAACGCGCTGAGGTGCAGCGAGCCGCCGGCACCACTCCGCTCGTCGACGTCTCCGCCAGCAGCACGCACCTGGAGCACCTCGCGATGCACGTCCCCCGAGGGGGCGCGGTGCTGCTCGGAGCCGGGATCGCTCCCGGCGTGAGCACCGTGCTCGCGCGCGCCCTCGGCCCCGCGCCGGGCGACGAGGTCGACATCGGCGTCATGCTGGGAGCAGGCGAGGCCCACGGCGCGGCGGCCGTGCGCTGGACCACGGGTCTCGCCGGAACCCCGGTGCACTGCGCCCCTGAAAGCTGGCCGGTCATGAATCTCCGATCGGTCCGGCGCCTCCCCTCCCCCTCGGGAGCCGATCGGTGGTTCTTGCGCGCCGACTTTCCAGACGACCTCCTCGTCGGTCGGTCGACCGGCGCATCGGTGCGCAGCTGGCTGGCTCTCGACAGCCGAATGGCGACGTGGGCGCTCCGCGCCGTGGGGGCCGTGCCTGCGCTCGCTCCGGCACTCAGCCGAGCACCGCACATCGGTGCTGACGCATGGAGCGTGACCGCCACCCACCGCGGTTCAGGTCGCACACTCTCCGCCTCGGGACGAGGGCAGTCGCGGGCAACCGGTCGGATCGCAGCGGTCGCTGCAGAACGTCTCGTCGATCGGGGCCTGCGCGGCGCAATCACCATGGATGCGCTCATCGGACCGGGCGAACTCGCGGCCTTGGAGGGCCTGCGCCTCACGGGGGCGTGAGCGCAGCGCTCCGCGCTCGCGAGTCCCCGTCGAGTCGCCGCCCTCCCGCGCGCGCGAGACCCGCACTGTGCGCTCCCCATGTAGGCGGGTGAGGAAGGCATCACTGCAGGGGCGCTCCCCGACGGTCTCCGAATCGACGCTACGACCGCGACGTTGTCGGGTACACCTGGCGCGCCCGGCACCTTCGTACTCACGGTGACCGTCGGTTTCGGGCAGGACAGCCGAGCGTACGAACTGAGCGTCGTCGATAGCGGCGCCGCTCCCCCGGCACCGGACTCGGAAGACCTCGAAAGCCCCTGATTCCGTCAGCGGGCGCTCGTGCACCATTGCGGAGGCCCCACGCTGCACGTACGCTGATCGCGAGACCAGGTGTCACATGAGCTAGGGGGCAGCATGCGGACAGTCGGGAGGATCGGTCGGAGCGCCATCGGGCTCGTGATCGCCGGGGCGATCGCGACCGCGCTCTCCGGTTGCGTGTCGATGGACGCGGCGGAGGATGCTCGGGACGACGCAGCCGAAACGACGATCGCATCAGAGGTGGTCGGCACGTGGAAGGCCGAGGAAGCCGGGGACGTCGCTGCAGAGCTCACGTTCGAGAGCGGCGGGGCGCTTTCGGGCTCCGACGGATGCAACACCCTCACGGGCCGCTGGGAAGCCGACGAGACGCGGATCGAGTTCGACGACGTCGCGATCACGCAGAAGGAGTGCATCGGGATCGAGCCGTGGCTCGGGCGACTCGACGAGGCGACCCTGTCAGGCGACACGCTGACCATCTTCGACGAAGCGGAGACCCAGATCGGAACGTTGCATCGATCGTGACCCGATGACGCACGGGAGAGCGCCCCGTCGGGCACCGGGTGCTCCCCCGCGCTCTCATCGCACGGCTGTGCTCTGCTCTCCCCTCCGACCGAGCGTCAGACGAGGAGGGTGTCGCCGATGTAGCCGCCTGCGACGCACCCCGGCGGTATCGCGAACACCGCGGAACCGATGGGTGTCGTCCACTCATTGAGCAGGTCGAGTTCATCGAGGCGGCGCTGGATCGGAACGAACTGCTGCAGCGCATCGGCCTGGAAGGACACGAAGAGCAGCCCGCTGTCGGAGATCTCGGCGCCGGACGGCGGATGATCGTAGTTGTAGGCCCGCCGGAAGATGCGTTCGTCGGTGTTCTCCGATCGGGCCCGTCGAATGTGCGAGAACTCCGGAATCACGGGGAACCCGATGCTCGTCTTGGCGTCGAAATCGGGTTCGTCGTGCTCGTTCACTCCGGTCAGCGGGGCACCGTTCGCCAGTGTGCGTCCGACCGACTGCTCACGCCCGCTCCGATCGAGTCGATCCCACTTGTCGAGGTCCATGCGGGTGCGGCGCAGCACGAAGCTCGTCCCGCCCGCCAACCAGCCGTCGGCCGCCCAGACCACACGCGCGAAGTCCTCGTCCTCCGGTGAGGGGTTGGTCGTTCCGTCGACCTGCCCGAAGAGGTTGCGCATCGTCGTGCCCGGCTTCTCCGACCCCAGTGCGCGGCGGAACCCGTGCTGCGTCCATCGCACGGTGGCGAAGCTCCGCGCGTCCTTGAGGAGCATTCGGGTTGCGTGGGCGACGGTGAACGCGTCGTCGGATGCGATCTGGAACAGCAGGTCTCCGTCGCTCCAAGCGGGGTCGAGACGGTCGATCGAGAACGCGGGCAGTGGCCCCAGCCAGTCGGGCAGGGCGCTCGGCCCGGCCGCACGCATCACGAATTCGGGCCCGAAACCGAACGTCACCGTCAGTCTCGCGGGCACGGTGCCGAGTTCGGGCTCGGAATCCGCGAGCGCGGGCTCGCCCTGGGTGAGCCTGGCGGCGTCGTCGGTGAGCACCCGCATCATGCGCCGCAGTGCTGACCGATCGATCTCGGCGCGCAGATCGAGCGCGATGAAGGTGGCATGCGCCTGCGGCGTCGTCGCGATCCCCGCCTGGTGGGTGCCGTAGAAGGGGACGGTGTCGGATCCGTGGAGCGCGGGCATCGCTTCGCCGCCCCGCTCGGTCGCGGTGCCGGGTTGCAGACGATTCAGGAGCACGTCTGCGCCGACTGCGGCGGCCGCGCCGAGACCGGCGACGGCTCCCCCGAAGAGGAGCCCTCGCCGGCTGACGCCAGACCGTCCCGATGGGTGGGTCTGCTCGGATGTCATTCTGAGTGGCCGCCCATATCCATGTCTTCGCTCATGTGCATGTCGTCGCCGTCTGCGTAGTTCTCGTTCGCTCCGGCGTAGTCCTTGGCCGGTACGGTGAACTCGTAGGTCGAGTCGTCGGAGAAGGTCAGCGTGAACGTGATCTCGTCGCCCGCTGCGATCGGGTTCGTGAGGTCCATGAGCATGATGTGGTTGCCGCCCGGCTCGAGCACGAGGCTGTCGCCCGCGGGAATCGTGAACCCTCCGGTCTTCTCGCGCATCATCATCTCACCGGCTTCGTTCTCGACGGTTTCATGCAGTTCGAGTGCACTCGACGCCTCTGTCTCGACGGAGACGACGGTGATCTCGTTCGAGCCCGAGTTCTCGAGCTCGCCGAACGCTGCTGACATGCCGCTCTCTGCCGCCTTCACCCAGCCGTTCTCCATCTCGACGGAGTCGCCGGCGGGTGCAGCGGTGGCCTCCGGGCCGGATGCGGGCGTGCTGCATCCTGCGAGCGCGAGCGCCGCGATAGCGGTCAGGGCAAGGGAGGGAATTGCGGTGGTACGTACGTTCATGGTGTTGCCTTTCAAGAATTCACAATGTGTGGTGTTTCGCATCGGTTCACCTCGATGAGTTCGGCGCTTGTTTCGGGTTGCGCTTTCTGAAGGACCAGGCGATGAAGAGCAGCAGCGCACCCGAAGCTCCGGCAGCGCCGATCGCGACCGTTCTCCAGAGATCGGAGCCACCAGCCGCATCGTCCGCTGCACCGCGCGCGGCAGCGATTGCGCCGGTCTCGGCAGCCTCTTCTGGATCTTGCGCCGACACGGGTGCATCACCTGCCGCTGACGCCTCCCCGACAGGGGCGGCATCGCCGACGGCGAATGGAATGATCCCGCTGATCGGGTGTCCGTCCGATGACACGACTCGCCAGCGCACCTCGTACGAGCCGTCCGGGAGTTCGGCATCGGTCGGCGCGGTCACGGTCGGCCCGTCGAGCGTGGGCTCGGCGGAGATCCACTCGGTATTGCTCTCGTCGACGAGCAGGATGACGGCCCCGACCGCCAGCACCGTGTCGGAGAACTCGAGCGAGACCTCCGACGGTGACGCGGAGAGCTCGGCAGACGCCGCCGGCTCGCTCGAGAGCAGCTGATCGTGCGCGAATGCAGGGTGTGCCGGTCCCAGCACGAGAGCGCTCGCCCCGATCAGGACTGCGGTGAGACGAAGTGGGTATGCGGATGCAGGGGTGGGCAGAGGTCGCCCCATGATGTTGGCCTCTCAGGAGAATCCGGATCATCGAAGGCATCAGCGTTGCTCGCTCGGCGCAGAGTGCTCCGTGCGCGGGCGCTGGTGCGAGAGCGCGCACGTCTCCCCCGCGCGCATCGGGGGTTCCGAGCAACGGGGATGCAGACAGGCGCGGCGCTCCCTCCTCCGATGGCGGAATGCGCGCGACCGAGCGCTCACTCGGGCGCGAGCGCTCCGCGGAGACGGGAGACGTTACGAGAACGGTCCGAGGGCGGGCGGCCCCCGATGCGCGGTGACGGAGGCGTAGACACCGATGGGCAGCGTCGGCACGTCGACACGAGGGGGAACGGTGTCGCCCGTCGCGGGTGGCGTGCAGAGGGCCGCGATCGGAGCTGCGGGGATGATTCGGGCGAGGAGCAACTGCGCGAGATTCGCCAGCGAGGCCAGCACGGTCTCAGCACGGTGCAGAGCGACCACCGTCAGCGCGCAGGCGAGCGCGTGGGCGACCCACATGTCGGAGCTCGCCTGGGCGAGATGCACGCTCTGCGCGCCCGAGAGGTCCCAGCCGGGCGCCAGTGCGTGCGCATGGTGTGGTTGCGCGAGCGCAGCGGAGCTCGGGGAATGCGGGGCGCCCAGAACGAAGAGGGCGTGGAACAGGAACTGGCTGATCGCGACCCCGATCGCGAGTCGCAGCAGAGACGGCTTGCGCCCCGCGAGCCCCACGCACACGAAGGCGGACAGAATGAGCGGAGCCGCGAGGCCGATGATTCCGGGAGGATCGCCTCCCCCTGCCACATGGGAGAGCAGCGCGACGAACGTCGCCAGCGCCGCTGCGGCGACACCGCGCACCGCAATGCCGGCGCGCGAGGAGGTCATGCCATCATTCTGGCACTCGATTCCGTCATGAGAGCAATCAGAGCGCTCAGCTCCCTCGCGAGTCCGGATGCGGGATCCCATACCGCCTCGGAGAAGATCTCGACCTCGATTCCCTCATCGATGACGGGCCGATGCATCGGCTCCGTCACACGCGAGATCGGGAGCAGCGCTGCACCGAGACCCAGCATCGACCATTCTTCGAGCACACGGTAACTCAACGCTTCTCCCGGATAGGTTCTCACCGGGAGATCTCGAGATGCGAGCAGATCGCGGGTGAACCTCGTCAAGCCGCACGCGTCCGGCACCATGATCGCTGCCGCCCCGTGATCTCACGGAGCTCGACTTCTCGCGCGTTCGGCGAGCTCCGCTCGACCGGCCTCCTACGGCTGCGGGAGACTCCCGTCGGGAGCGCCCTCCGGTCGTTCGCCCTGGGGCCTCCCCATGCCCCCGCCGGGTCCCGCATTCGCGGTCGAAGGATCGTATTCGGCTCCATTGGCCATGATGGTGCCGCCGGTGATCGAGGCCTCCCCGTTCGCATCGATCGGGGCGTCTCCCCCATTCGCGGCGCTGGTGATGTCGAGCTCCCCTCCGCTGATCGTGATGCTGCCGTTGGAGTCGAGACCGTCGAACGCCGCTTCGATGGTGATGGTGCCGCCGGAGATCTCCAGGCGCTCGCCGGTGTCCGACTCCCTATCCTGTCCGCCGGTGTTCAGGCCGGATGCGTTCACTCCATCGTCTTCCGCAGTGATGTCGAGTGAGCCCGCGCCGATCGCGATGTTGATCGCCTCGACTCCTTCCGTGGACGCGGTGAGTGCAAGGGAGCCGCCCCCGATCGACACGATGTTCTCGGCCTTCACCCCGTCGTCTGCAACGGCAGCCGTGATGGTGCCGCCCGTGATCACGGTGTCGGTGTGCGCCTGCAACCCATCGTCTCCGGCGGTGAGGTCGATGGTGCCGCCGCTGACGAGAATGTACCCCTGGGTCTCATCGTCGCTCTGGTCGCTCTTGAGCGCGTCTCCGGCCGTGGCCGTGAGCTGCATGCGGCCGCCCTCGATCACGAGCGCGTCCTTCCCGCGCAGCGCGTCGTCTGCTGCGGTGACATCGATGTCGCCCGCGAGGATCACCAGATCGTCCGTACTGGTGATGCCGTCGTTGCCGTTCCCGGTGACGGAGAGGGAGCCCTCGCCGCTCACCGTGAGATCGCTGTCCGCATAGATCGCAGCGTTGGCCCCCGCGTCGTCCGTGTACGCGACGGCATCGGAGACGCTGTTCTCGCTGCCCTCGGCGAGGTGGATCGCGACATCATCAGCGCTCTGCACCTCGATCGCGGGGCCCGCCGAGTTCGTGATGTCCGCTCCGTCGAGCACCAGCACGACGAGCGCGTCCTCGGGGGCGGCGACCACGACGCGACCGTCGAACGACCCCGAGAGACGGTAGACGCCCGCCTCGGCGATGGTGACGGTGGTGCCGTCGAGGTCGACGCCCTCGCCGACCGAGGAGCTCGCCGCAGACCCAGAGAGCTCGACGTCGACCGCATCGTTCATCGACCATTCGTCGGGCTTCACGGTCGTGTAATCGGCGTTCGCGGAGAGCACTTCGTCGGGGCTCAGGTCTCCCTCGAAGGCCGTCGGCTCCGCAGCGCTCGTCGCGGACGCGGATGCGGATGCGCCGGTGTCGTCTGCGCCGGTGCCCGCGGACGTGCCGAGCGCAGTGCATCCTGCGAGCAGGATGCCCGCGAGGGCGAGAGACGTGATGAGGAGGGGTCGTTTCATGATGGTTCCTTCGACGTGATGACGGATGACGAGAAGGGGCCGCGAAGCGTGCGCGCCCACTTGTTGCTGGGGAGTTCGGGGTGGAGCGCGGCGGAGCCGACTCCGAACTTGCTGATGCCGCTGGGCCGGTGGCCGGCGCGCCAGAGAGCCCGGTCGAGCAGACTCGGAGGGCCGGCGGACTTCGATTCGAGAATCACCTGGTCGTGCAGCGCGACTGTGCGACCGTGCGCGTCGCTCCATCGCAGCTCCGTGTCGATCGTTGCGCGGCTGCCATCCGGCAGGAGGAGCGTGGCGCGACGGTACTGGCTCACGAGCGAGGGCCGCATGCGGTCGACCAGCAGAGGGTCATGGCCGTGCGCCTGCAGCAGAGGCCGGAGGTACGCCCGCCCCGCATCGGTCACACGCATCCGATCGACCGGGTCGTAGGAGATCCGGTTTTTGACGGTGCTCCCCCTGCCGCTCTTGGTCTTCAGCTCGAGAAAGGCGCTTCCGGTGTCGAGGTAGCATCGCGTGCGGAGCTTGAAACGGCGCCTCCGACGCTGGGCGGTGAGGCGGTAGCTCACGTGATCCTCGGTGTCGAAGTAGACGGAGTCGTAGCCGAATTCCCGCCGGCGGGAGATTTCGAGCACCCGAGCCCGCGAGCTTGCCGATTCGAGGATCTCCTCCGCTGCGCCGCTGGGCAGCAGGTACTTGCGATCGACCCGGGTCAGGAGTTCCGCCTCGGCGACGAGCGCGTCGAGTGCGACCGACTCGCAGCGGGCGAGAATGGACTGCAGTTTCACCGTGACCCGCGGGGTTCGGCCGTCTGCGGCAGAAGTGCGACGACGGTTTCGCGCCGCTCGCTCCGGGAAGGCAGTTCGTCGAGCGGTCGCGATGCCGCCACCGCTGCACCGCGAGCTCGGCGCCGTTCCGACTCTCGCGCGATGCGGTAGCGCACGTCGACGAGGGTCGAGTCATTCACGAGGTCGAGCTGCTGCACGGTCGCCACGGCGACCTCGCCGCCGAGTCGTTCAGCGAGCTCTGCGCGCAGTTCGTGCTCGTCGGTGATCGCCCGGTCGAGGCGCACCACCTGGTGTCGGCTGCGCGCGAGCACCGACGGATGGTCGGCCAGCCACATGACGGCGAGGATCAGCGCGATGAGAATGGACGGCAGGAGCACGGAGGTCGTGGCGAGCCCGCCGATCAGCCCCATCGCGAGTGCGGAGAAGTAGTAGGCGACCTCGCGCTGCGAGATCTCAGATGAGCGGAGGCGGATGATGGACAGGACGCCGAAGAGCCCGAGCCCGAGCCCGGCGGCGATCTCCGCCCCTCCCAGCACGGCTGTGACCGCGAGAACTCCGACGTTCAGGCCGAGAAACGCGACCACCAGATCGCGACGCCGGTGCCGCGGGTAGTAGAGGCCGAAGGCGAGGATCAGTGCGGCGACGAGGTCGACGGCGGCGAGGATGAGACTGCTGGTGGTCATGAGAGGTTCCTCCGGTAAGCGGGGAGGTCGGGCTGCGGATCGCCGCGATCTCTGGTGCGTACGAGTACAGCGGCGAGATGTAAGCGAGTTCTATGCGCTCGCTGCGCGGACGCCGGACGCGGCGACGCCGCGACTGCAGCGCTCATCTCATCCGTCCGCGACGAGTGCGAGATGGATCTCGTCGATCACGCCGACCGCGGTGCGGGGCCGCTCGCCCTGCACGCCCGCACTGGAGTGACCGCCGAGGGGCGACTCACGCAGCGGGCGCGGCCGGCAACCGCACGGTGAAGATGGTGCTTCCAGGTCCGCTCGACACAGCGATGCTGCCGCCGTGAGCCTCGACGATGGCGGAGGTGATGGCGAGCCCCAGACCGGTGCTGCCCGTCTTCCGATTGCGTGCGACATCCCCGCGCACGAAGCGCTCGAAGAGCGTCGCGGCGATGGCTTCGTCGATCCCGGGGCCGAGGTCGCGCACCTCGACGATCGCAACCCGCCCTGCAGCGCGCACCGACGCGGTCACCGCGGTGCCGACGGGAGTGTGCACTCGCGCGTTGCTGAGGAGGTTCGCGACCACCTGGTGCAGGCGCATCGCATCGCCGTCGACGATCACCGGTTCGGACGGCACGCGCAGTCGCCAGCGATGCTGCTGACCTGCGGCCCGAGCATCGCCGACTGCGTCCGTGAGCAATTGCGTGAGATCGACTGGCCCACGGTGCAGTTGCTCTCCCTCGTCGAGGCGCGCGAGCAGCAGCAGATCTTCGACGAGACGGCTCATGCGCACCGACTCCGCTTCGATGCGGCCGAACGTATGCGCCGCACTGTCGGGCAGCTTCTCCGGTGCCCGGCGGCTGAGCTCCGCGTAGCCGCGAATCGACGCGAGCGGAGTGCGCAACTCATGGCTGGCATCGGCGACGAAGCGGCTCAGCTTCGCCTCGCTCGCCTGTCGGGAGGCCAACGCGGCGGCGACGTGATCGAGCAGAGCGTTGAGCGCCCCGCCGACCTTGCCGACCTCGGTCGAAGCGTCGGCATCACGGCCTGCGACGCGCATGGTGAGCGCCACTGCGCCACTGTCGAGCGGCAACCGCGATACTGCTGCCGCCGTCTTCGCAATGCGATCGAGCGGCCGAAGCGCGACACGCACGAAGACGGTTCCCACGACGATCGCGAGACCCACGCCCACGACGCCGGCGACGCCGATCAGCAGCGCCAGTCGGAGCACGGTGGCATCGGCATCGGCGAGCGGCAAGCCCATCAGCAGCGCGCTCGCCGACCCGACGTCGTCTGCGCCCGGAGAACGCACGATCACCCGGTAGCTGCCGAGCCCATCCAGGTGAACGGTGCGAGGCACCCCGTCGGTCGAGATGTCGTTCAACGGTGCGTACTCGTCAGCAGCGAGGGAGCGCAGCGTACCCTCCTCCGTGATCACCTGCGCGGCGGCCACCTCCCCATCAGCGCCGACCGTTCCCGCAATCGTGCCCGCCCGCTGGCCGGGAATGCCCAGCGCGTCCGCGCCGGAAGGAGGAGCGGGAGCATGCTCGTCCCCCGCCCCGGGCGGGGGCTTCACGGCCTCGGAATCGAACCGTTCGAAACTCCGATTCGTCGCCTCCACCAGCTGTGCATCGAGTCTCGCCACGAGGTCATCGCGGAGCGAGACCGTGCTGAACAAGCCGATGGCAGTAGTCAGCACGGCGACCAGTGCAGCGATGCCGATGATGAGCGTCCATCGAAGCGAGAGCGCGCGCCTCACGAGGCCGACCTGAGCGTGTAGCCGACGCCGTGAATCGTGTGGATCATCGCGGGCCCGAGTGCGTCGATCTTCTTGCGCAGGTACGAGATGTAGAGCTCGACAATGCTCGTGCGCTCGTCGAACCCGGTCTCCCACACCTCCGCGAGGATGTGGGCCTTGCTGAGCACCTGCCCGGCATTGCGCATCAGGAAGGCGAGCAGACGGAGCTCGGTCGCGGTCAGACTGATGTGCTCTCCGCCGCGACTGCACTCGAAGGTCGCTTCGTCGAGCACGAGATCCCCGACCGACAGCGCTGCATCACCGACGACGGCGAGCGCGAGGTTCGAGCGGCGGATCAGTGCGCGCAGCCGTGCCACGAGCTCGTCCAGACTGAACGGCTTCGTGAGGTAATCGTCTCCGCCGACGGCCAGCCCCATGACGCGATCCTCGACCGCATCCATAGCCGTCAGCAGGAGAACCGGCATGAACAGGCCGTCTGCACGGATCCGCGACACGACCGAGAGTCCGTCGACGAAGGGCATCATCACATCGAGCACCACCACATCCGGGCGGAACTCCCTGATCGTCGCAAGGCCCTCCTGGCCGTCGCGCGCGACGCGCACCTGCCATCCCTCGTAGCGCAACGCCATCGAGATCACCTCGGTGAGAGACTCCTCGTCATCCACGACGACCGCTCGTATCGGAGCCCCGTCTGCGCGATGCAGCGGATGCTGCGCGGGAGCGGGGATCCTGCGGTGCTCGTAGCTCATGTGCCCAGTATGCGAATGAGCCTATGCCGCAGCTGTGCGGCCTGCGAGTCGAGCCGACGGTGCGCGACGCGGAGAGTCGATGCGGTGGGACAACGCGGTGGGTCGACGCGGGATTTGTGACGAATCGACGTCGAACTCCGTCTTAGAGGTGCAGCCCGGTCTTGCTCTGCACCCCCAATTGCAGTGGCGGGCCGGGCTGCCCCGCCACCACCGGGTCGTGCCAGCGGAAGCGCGCGAGCAGTCTCGAGATGCTCGGAGCGCGCGTCGCGAGCGCATAGGCTCCGTAACCGACCATTCCGCCCGCCACGTTCCAGATGAGGTCGTTGACGTCCGCGATGTGGCCACCCGCGAAGAAGGCCTGAGCGGCGAGCTGCGTCAGCTCGATTCCGAGGCTCGTCGCCGCCGCCAGCAGCAGCACGCTCCAGCCGGAGGGCCGTCGCATGAGGAGCGGGATCAGCACGCCGAGCGGAGCGAACACGCCCGCGTTCATGAGGGCGTCGCCGACCTCGTAATCGACGAACGGGACGAGCACAAGATGCGGCGTCCACGGCGCACCGCTGGTCACCGGGTGCAGATGGACGGGGAACACCGTATTGGCGAATACGCCTGCCGAGTACAGGGCGACTGCGCCGGCGACGGCTGCACGCGGCCAGGTGAGTCTCCCCCGTCGGCCCAGGCGGAGCAGCAGCAGCACGAGCACGGCGACACCGAGGGGAACCGCCACCGGAAGCACAGGGACCGCATCGGACGTCGTCATGAAGCGCCGGTCACCCTGTCCGGCACCACGCGGCTCTCGGCCGATTCGATCACCGCTTCCACGCCACGCCGGAAGAGGTCGCGTTCGTCCAATCTCGCGATCTGTGCGCTGAGCTCGACCGTTCGCGGATGCTTCGAGAGGTTCAAGGAGTGGGGCGCATCGAACCATGCGCGGAACGCGTCGGTGTCGTCGGCAAGATCGGCGCCGTGCTCCTCGCTCCGTCGACGTGCGATGGTCGTGGCCGACGAGATGAGCTGCAGCGAGAAGAGCGCGTAGTGCTGCACGATCTCCGATGAGCTCAGCCCCGCTCGAGTGAAGGCGTCGAGCACCAGCTCGACGGCATCCGCCTCCCCGGGCCCGTGCGTCGTGAGCGTGGTGAGCTCCATGATGACTGAAGGGTGCGCGCAGAACTCGTCGAGCGTGGTGTTCGCGAGCTGTCGGAGTCGGTCACGCCACTCCTCCGGCGGCGCAGTCACCGACGCGACGCATCGGGCGGTCAGCTCGTCCAGCATCATCTGGAGCAGATGACCCTTGTTCTTGAAGTGCCGGTAGATCGATGTCGGATCCGCACCGATCTTCTCCCCCAGCTCCTTCGCGGAGAAGACCCCCGACCTCGATGCCGCGGCGACCTCGAGCCCCGCCTGCACGATCGCATCGGCTGTGAGTTTCGGTCGAGCCGTCACTGATGAACCGCGGCGTCCTCGAGGCGTCCCTGGCATGGCTTCCTTTCGCTGTTCTTCCCAATCTTAGGTTCTGGGACGCGACGCCGCGGCACGGCGTCGCAGAATTCCCGCCCTAGCAGCACATCTTCGCAACGCACTTGTCAGCGCTATTGACAATCAGATTGCGCGCGTCTACATTCAGTGGCGTCACCGCTTCGACGACGAAGGCAAGGACACACATGCAGACGATGCACCCGCTCCGCCCGCTCCTCCGATCTCCGAGTACCGCTGCACTCCGCGCGCTGCGGCGAGCGCGCGGCCCGCAGCCCGCCGCGCTGCTCACCGCCGGGACTCGGCGACGCTCTCTCATCCGCCGGCCCCGCGGGTAACCCCGCCGTCACTCCCGCCACTTCGCCTCTCCGCGACGCTCCGTATCACCGGGAGCGCTCCACCCGCGGAGACGGATGCCGATGGGGTCCTCGTCTCCACGGCACACATCCCCTCCCGCCTCCACAGAAAGAGCAGCATGCAGCACAGCACATCAGCCAGCGCGTCCGAAATCCAGGCGGCGATCGCCGCGGGCCGCACGAGCCGAGAACGGGTCGTCGAGGAGCACCTCGCACGGGTCTCCGAGGTCAACCCGATCACGAACAGCTTCGTCGAACTGCGTTCGGACGAGGTCCTCGCCGAAGCGCACCGCCTCGACGCGGAGCGCGGCCGCCGCATTCACGGCGCACTCGACGGTGTTCCCCTGTCGATCAAGGACTCGTACGGCGTCGCCGGTTTGCACCGCACGAACGGCCTTCCGCAGAACGCGCACGTCGTCGACCATGCAGACGATGTTGCGACGGCGAGACTTCGCGCCGCGGGCGGGCTCGTGCTCGGCCATGCGGGAATTCCGGATCTCTGCATCCGCTGGAACTCCATCAGCGGGCTCTACGGCGCCGTGCGCAACCCGAGAGATGCGTCGCTCACGGCGGGCGGATCCTCGGGAGGCGACGCGGCGAACGTGGCGGCCGGGCTCGCGACGATCGGTCTCGGAGGCGACCTCGGCGGATCGATTCGGGTGCCCGCCAGCTGGTGCGGGGTGTACGGGTTCCGCACCGGACCCGGGAGGATACCCCACGTGCACGTCGATGCACCCGGCGGGGCTTCGCTCGCTGCCCAGTCGATGACGCAGATCGGGCCGATCGCCCGCAGCGTCGACGATATCGAGGCGGCCTTCCGAGCGATGTCCGGTTACGACGGACGCGATGCGACGAGCATTCCGCTGGCGCTGTCGAGCACGGACGATCGTCCGCGCATCGCCGTGCTCCGCGACGAGACGGGAGCGGTGCTCGACGCGAGCGTCGTCGAGCATCTCGACACCACCGTCGAATGGCTTCGCGCGGAGGGGTACGTCGTGGATGAGCACGTGCTCCCCGACCTCCGCCGGGCACCGGAGCTCTGGGCCGAGATCATGGGCACCGAGCTCATCCAGCACCTCCTGCCCCAGGTCGCCGATGCGGTGATCGACAGCGAGCGGGTGCACCTCGAGGACATGTTCGGGGCGTTCGAGCTCGGCCCCGACGTGGCCGCGTATCTCGCAGCGCAGGAGGAGCGGAGCCTTCTCGAGCGCAGCTTCTCGGAGGCCATGAGCGCGTACGACCTCGTGCTCGCCCCCCTCGCGGGCATGCCCGCTCCGCCGATCGACTTCGACGATCACATCGGCCGAGAGGCCTCGATCGCCCTCTTCGATCGCATGCGCAGCGTGCCCTGGGTGAACCTCTTCGCCCTGCCCTCGCTCGCTCTGCCGAACGGCATCCAGATCGTCGGTCGCAAGTACGACGAGATGTCGATCCTCGCAGCCGGTCGCGCATTCGAGCGCCGAGCGCCCCGCGTGGAGATCGCGACGCCCTCCGGCGTCGCCGCCGCGTGAATCACCCCTCCAGCTCCGCAGAGAACCCCACCCGAAAGGACCCCATGAACCGGAACGTCTTACTCGCAGCGGGCGCCGCTGCTGCTGCGGGCGCACTCGCCCTCGCAGGATGCACCCCGGGAGGCGGCGGTGGCGACGCCGCCTCACCGACGTCGAGCGCGGTGCGCGTCGGCGTCGACACGCCGCAGTCCCTCAACCCTCAGCAGGCATTCACGCTGCCCGACTTCATGAGCAGCCGTCTGGCGTTCGACACGCTCGTCCGCAAAGATGCGGACGGGGTGGTGCCGGGTCTCGCCGCCTCGTGGGAGGGAGACGCGTCGAGCCTGACCTTCACCATCCGGGCGGGAGCCACCTGCTCGGACGGCACGGAGATCACGCCCACCATCGTCGCGGACTCCCTGCAGTCGTTCGCCCGGAACGGGAACCCCTCGGGGGTGATCGACGCGTTCGGCGGGCAGAATCCGACCATCTCGGCGGATGATGAGGCCGGCACCGTCACCATTACCCCCGAGGCGCCCAACAACGACCTGCTCTTCGGCATGGCGACGGCGAGCACCGGCATCATCTGCCCTGCCGGCCTCGCCGACCTCGAGACGCTGAACTCCGGCCCGGTCGAGGGTGCGGAATCGGGCCCCTACCGACTGACGACGCTCGAACCGGGCGTCCGCTACCAGTACCAGTTGCGCGACGATTACGACGCCTGGCCCGAGTGGACGTCGGACGTGGCCGGAGACGTTCCGCAAGAGGTCGAGTACGTGGTCGTGAAAGACGCCTCCGCCTCGGCGAACCAGGTGCTCAGCGGCGAGCTCGACCTCGCGCGCATCATGCCCGACTCGCGCGCACGTTTCGAAGGCGACGACAGCATCGAACTCGTCAGCAACCCGTTCGGCAACTTCTACATTCTGTTCAACGAGCGCGAAGGAGCGGTGTTTTCCGACCGGGAGAAGCGGAAGGCCGTCGCCCAGGCCATCGACCGCGAGGCCTTCGACTCCACGACCACGGATGGAACGGGCGAGCTGACCGACACCTTCGGCTCGCAGAGCACACTGTGCGCCACGACCCCTCCACGGCCGACGCTCGTCGAGCCCGATCCCGACGCCGCGGCGCAGGCTCTCGCGGGCGTGAAGATCCGCGTACTCGGCGCGAACGTGGTCGGCGCCAACGGTGCGGGCAACGTGTACGTCGAGGAGGTGCTGCGCAACGCCGGCGCCGAGGTCACGCTCGAGAACCTCGACATCGGCAGCTGGGCCGGGCGAGCGCTCGGCCAGCCCGAGAGCTGGGACCTCACGGTCTACCCCGACCTGAACTTCACCGGAACGCTCACGCAGGGGATCGGCAACTTCATCGGCCCCGACATCCTCGACGGCGGCGGAAACATCGGCGGAACGAATGCGCCCGAGGCGGAGGCGCTGGCCGATCGGGTTCCCTCTGCAACCACTGAGGAGGAACGCTGCGCTCTCGACGCGCAGACCGTGCAGGCGCTGACGGATGACTTCCACACCATCCCGCTCACCGTCGAGTCCTTCATCTACGCGCAGCGCCCCGGCTACTCGGTCACGATGCTGGGCGGTTCGCTGGACGACCACATCTTCCGGATCACCGACTAGACCCGAACGGTGGGGCGGGCGATGGCTCGCCCCACCGGAGCGAGGAACCATGACCACCACACATGCCATCCTGATCCGACGGAGTTCGTCGGTGCGACGCCGCCTCTCCAGCGGTTGGCCGGGCTACCTGCTGCGGCGCCTCGGAGGACTGCTCCTCTCGTTCGCCGTGCTGACGATCGGAGCATTCCTCATCGTCCCACTGCTTCCCGGCGACCCCGCCACGGCGATGCTGGGCACGAGCGCAACACCGGAGGCCATCGCGCAGACCCGGGAGCGACTGCACCTCGACGCCCCGCTCTGGGAGCAGTTCGCACGGTTCATCTCCGGCCTGGTGAGCGGCGACCTCGGCACGTCGTTCCGCTACTCGACGCCCGTGATGGACTCCATCGCCGTGAAGCTCCCGTACACCGCGAACCTTGCACTCTCGGCGATCGCCCTCGTCCTCATCGTCGCGGTGCCCCTCGGCATGACCGTCGGCGTGCTCACCCGCGGCGGCCGGCGCCCCGCGCTCGCGATGGCCTTCGGCGCCGTCGCCGGATTCCTGGCATCGGTTCCCGGGTACGTGCTCGGCACCATCTGCGTCGTCGTCTTCGCGATCTGGCTGCGCGTGCTCCCCGCAGCCGGCGCCGACACCGCGATGAGTTCGATCCTGCCCGTACTGGCCCTCGCGATCGGCCCGATGTTCGCCGTGGCGCGCGTCGTGCGGCAGGAGACGCTGACGGTGGTGCAGCAGGACTACATGCGCACCGCGGAGAGCCGCCGCCTGAGCGCAGCACGGAAGTACCTCGTGCACGCGCTCCCGAATCTGATGACCAGCACGCTCACGCTCGCGGGGATCATCCTCGCCGGCATCATCGGCGCCACCATCATCATCGAGAACGTCTTCAACTACCCCGGTCTGGGTGCCGAGATCGTGCAGGCGATCATCTACAAGGACTACCCGATGGTGCAGGGCATCATCCTCGTCGTCGGAGCGCTCGCGATCCTCATCAATCTGCTCATCGACATCGTCCTGGGTCTCATCGACCCGAGGACGCTCGGAGGACGACATGCCTGACACCGCATCACGAGCGCGACGGCGCTTCTCCCCCGCGCTCCGAGTGGGACTCGCCCTCGGTGGAGTCCTCGTCCTCGTCGCCGTCCTGGCGCCGATCCTCCTCACCGACAGCGCCACTCAGCTCACCGGCGACCGGCGTCTGGGACCCAGCGCGGCCCACTGGTTCGGCACGGACGACCTCGGTCGAGACATCCTCGCACGGGCCCTCGTCGCCACCCGACTCACCCTGATCATGTCGGCGATCGCCACCGCGATCTCCGTCGTATGCGGAGTGTTCGTCGGCGGCGTCGTCTGGCTGATCCCCTCCCGGCTCCGCGACATCGTGCTCAGAATCATCGACGCCTGCGTCGCCTTCCCGGCGCTCGTGCTCGCCCTGATCATCGCCGCGATCCTCGGGCCGGGAACCGTGTCCGCGATCATCGCGATCGGCGTCGCGGGCATCCCGAGCTTCGCGCGCATCGCGGCCAACCTCACGGGAGGCGTGGTGCATCGCGATTTCGTCGTCACTGCTCGGCTGCTCGGGGTCAGGGGGTTCTCCATCTTCTCGCGGCACCTGCTGCCGAACATCTCGGGCCCCCTCCTCATGCTCACCACCTCCAGTTTCGCGCTGTCGCTCCTCGAGATCTCGAGCCTCTCGTTCGTCGGCCTCGGCGTGCAGAGCCCCGACTTCGACTACGGCCGTGTGCTCAGCGAATCGCTCGCAACGATCTACGTGCAGCCCTGGGGCGCGGTCGCGCCGGCCGCGATGCTGATCGTCGCCGGCGTGACCGCCATGCTGATCGGCGACGGCATCGCCTCGACGCTCGACCCGGTGCGGCGGGCGCGGAGGAGCGCGCCGCGTGCCGATGGGTCACCGGTCGCACCCGACGCCGACGTCGTGCTCGCGGTCGATCGACTGGTCGTCGAGTCTCCGAGCGGCACGCCGATCGTGCGCGGCGTGTCGTTCACGGTGCGCCGCGGCGAGATCCTGGGTCTCGTCGGCGAGTCGGGATCGGGGAAGTCCATGACGGCGATGGCGATCGCCGGGCTCCTCCCCGACGGCGTGAGCGCGACGGCCGAACGGCTCCGCCTCGGAGACCTC
This sequence comes from Leucobacter chromiiresistens, assembly GCF_001477055.1. Classification (GTDB taxonomy): domain Bacteria; phylum Actinomycetota; class Actinomycetes; order Actinomycetales; family Microbacteriaceae; genus Leucobacter; species Leucobacter chromiiresistens_A. Next base: position 31,247 of record NZ_LDRK01000024.1, on the reverse strand, counting down.
GATCTCGGGGGAACCGTGCCCCCGCAGCGCCTCGCCACGGAGCTCGGGCTCGTCTTCCAGGATCCCGGCACGACATTCAACCCGTCGCTGCGCATGCAGGGGCAGCTCTCCGAGGTGCTCAAGGTGCACCTCGGGATCCGCGGACGCGCCGCGAACGAGCGCCTCGCCGCAGCGCTCCGAGAAGTCCGCGTGCGAGACGCCGAGACGCGAGTGAAGCAGTACCCCCACCAGTGGTCGGGCGGCATGCTGCAACGCGCGTCGATCGCCTCCGCCATGCTGACCGATCCGAAGCTCATCATCGCCGACGAGGCCACCACCGCCCTCGACGTCACCGTGCAGGCCGAGGTGCTTCGGCAGTTCAAGGCGATCAACCGACGCGCAGGCACGGCGATGCTCTTCATCTCGCACGACATCGGAGTGGTGCAGGAGCTGTGCGATCGCGTCATCGTCATGCGCGGCGGCGTGCACATCGAGGAGGTGCTCGGGTCGCAGCTCAAGACGGGCGACGTGCGGCACCCGTACACGAAGCAGCTCCTCGCGTCGGCCCCCACCATCGCGCGAGCACGTACGAATGATCAGAAGGAAGACCGCCATGCATGAAGGAGATCGCTCCGCGCCACTGCTCGACGTGGAGGGGCTGAACGTGCACCTCGGTCACGGCTCGCAGCGCACCCGGATCCTCAACGATGTCTCGTTCTCCGTGGCGCCCGGCACCACGCTCGGCATCGTCGGAGAATCGGGATCGGGCAAGTCGACCCTGGCGAAGACCATCGTCGGCATCCACGCCCCCCATTCCGGCGCCATTCGTTTCCGCGGCGAAGACATCGGGCACCGAAGCGGGCGGAGGCGTCGAGGGATCATGCGCGAGGTCCAGATGATTCCCCAGGATCCCTACTCCTCGCTCGACCCGCGGCGCACGATCGCCCAGACGCTCGCCGAGGCGATCGACCCTGCACGCGTCCGAGTCGGGAGGCACCGGGAGCGCGTCGACGAGCTCCTGGCCCTGGTGCAGCTCGACCGCGATGCCGCGGCGCGCTATCCGCGGGAGTTCTCGGGAGGTCAGCGGCAGCGCATCGCGATCGCGCGCGCGCTCGCCGTCGACCCGGAGCTGGTGATCGCCGACGAGATCACGTCCGCGCTGGACCTCTCGACGCAGGCCGAGGTGCTGAAGCTGTTCGCGGACCTCAAGAAGCGGCTCGGAATCACGGTGCTCTTCGTCTCGCACAATCTCGCGGTGGTGCAGGAGGTGAGCGATTCGGTGCTCGTCCTCCTGCACGGCGAGACGGTGGAGCACCGGAGCGCGGAGGAGATCTTCCGGGATCCGCGAGCGCCGTACACGCGTCTGCTGCTCGACTCCGTGCCGGGCGGGCCGGGGTTCTCCCTGGACGCGTGATGTTCGGAGCGGCGGACGCGCTCGTCGACGTGGCTACACGCGCCCGCGACGGTGAGCGATCAGATCGATCCCGGCTCCGATCGAGACACTGAGAGTGATGATCGCGATGGTCACGGTGATCAGCTGCCCGCCCGTGATGACGCCGCCCAGGGCCCGCTCGTGATCCAGGAGCACCGTGCGCACGATTCCAACAGCCACCCAGCCGAGGAGCCACGCGGTGGCGACCGCGAGCCCAGCCATGGCGAATCGTTCGCCAGCGCGGCCCGGCGCCTCGGCACGGCTGTGACAGCTGGCGAGGATTCGGGTTCGCGCTTCGAGGTCGGGATCGCGCTCGCGCAGCAGTTCGTGTCTCGCGTCGCGCACGCGCCGTTCGATCGTCTGCTCGTCGTGCCCGATGCCGCGCAGGTATTCGACCAATGCCGATTCGTCACTCATTCCGGTCCCTTCGCAGGGGCTCGCGTGCGCCTGCATCTGTTGGACGGGCTGGACCGCGAATCATGACGCACGTTCGCCGCGCATTCTGCGCCGGTGCAGTGCTCGCCTTCGGCCGCGGCGACCCTACTCCGCGCCGCGCATGCGGACGGCGTAGACGAGCTTGAGCACGCCGATGCTCGCCGAGGGCAGCACCGCCGCCGCGGCCGAGACCGAGAAGAATGCAGCCCAGACGACGCTCGCACCGCCGTCGATCGGGAAGAGGCTTGGGAGCGCGTGATGGGCGAGCACGAGGCACGCCTGAACGGCGAATCCCGCCGCCAGCAGCCAGGCCCATGCGCTGAGGCCCTGCAGCGAGCGCGCGGCCGCGATCGATCCGGCCAACGCGACGCCGATGCCGAGCACGACGACGACCAGCGCTTCCGTGTTGAGCCAGAGGGGAACGCTCTCAGCGTCGCTGTACGCCGTGGAATACACCACAAGACCCCAGCCGAATGACACCACTCCGGCGACAAGGGCGCACCACGCCGCGATCCGGCTCCGTCCCAGGGGGCCGCACGACGCGAACCCGGCCGCCGCCAAGACGATGTACCCCGAACTGGTGAGTGCCAGTGCGACGAGCCCTCCCGAGTCCGTGCTCCACCGCGCGAGGAGATCGCCCATGACACCAGCCGAGATCAGCGCGCCCGCGGCGAGGATGCGCTGATCCAGCATCGCGGTTCGCGATGCGACCGCGTCGGTGTCGTTCATGCGCTCCCGTCTGCAGCGATCCGGTCTCACCGGGCATCATCGCACGACCGCTCCGCTTCCGCACCGACTGCAGAACCCGATAGGTTGAACGTCTGCACGAGCAGCAGCGAGAGGACTGGGAGACATGATCGACGACGCGCGCGACATCACCCGGTTCCTCACGGAGATCGTGCGCCTGTCGGGGGTGCAGGACTACTTTCCGTTTCCGGTGGAGGCCACGGCGATGGCCGACGACGACGACGCGATCGTCATCTATCGCGAGGAGGCCGGCGGACGGCTCGCGGGCCACTGCTTCCACTACCCCTCTCTGGCGAGGGAGTTCGACGGGAGCTCCCCGGAGCTCGTCGCGGACGCCATCGTGGTGAACGACCTGGCCGACCCCTCGGGCCCCGGTGCGATCCGCCGGTACGCCTGGGAGCGCGCGCTCGTGGCCACCGACGAGCCGGTGCACTGGCTGTCCACGCCGCGCTCCGCCGGTATTCGTTCACCGCGCAGTCTGGCCATCATGATCGAGGCCGGCACTGCAGAGCAGCAGGCGCAGACGCCCTCGAGTCCGACCATACGACACCTCTCGTCGGTCCCCCACCCGCACCCCTCCGACGTCCGCCCGAGGACTGCCGTGGCTCGGAGGTTCGAGAGATGGAGGTGAGGATCCGGGCCCTGCGATCGGACGACGGCGATGCGGCATGGGAGGCCCTGGAGGCGATCGAAAACGCCGCGGATCGGCTCCTCGTCGAGCGTTTTCAGCCGACGACGTGGGAGCCGGCACCCTCGGGGCACGCGCGCCGCGCCGACGCCGGGTTCGTGCTCGTCGCCGAGGGGCACGCGGTCGCCGCGGAACGCACCGCCGAAGCCGCTCCGGGCGGCGCCGCCCGCCGAGTGATCGGCTTCGTGCACGTGCTCGAAGCGGGCGGGGTCGCGCACCTCGAGCAGCTGTCGGTGCTGCCGGAGCACGGCCGGCGCGGCGTCGGCTCCGCGCTCGTCGAGGCTGCTGCGGCCGAGGCGGCGCAGCGGGGGTACGACCGCCTCACCCTCCGCACCTACGCTGCGGTGCCCTGGAACGCGCCTCTCTACGCGCGCCTCGGGTTCGCCGAGGAGGCCCCGGCGACCCCGTTCCACCATCGTCTGGCCGAATCGGAGCGGCGGCTCGGCCTCGATCGGTACGGACCGCGCATCCAGATGGTGCGAGTACTCGGGTAGCCTGCGCCGAGGTGCGCGCGTCGCGAGTCACTCCCCCGAGTCGACCCTCGCGATGCGGCGGCTCAGAGTCCACGTGTTGCCGCCGTCCTCGCTCGCGTGTGCGAACTCATCGAGCGACGACCGCGCGAGCGCGAGACCCCGGCCGGATTCCGCGTCGGCGTCGGGCATCGCCACCGCGTCCCAGTCGATGCCGGCGGGCGGAGCCGTGTCGGCGATCACAACTCGCAGCTCATCGCGGCTCGCCGAGATCGTCATGCGGATCTCCACCGGCCCGGCCGCCGCACCCGCACCCGCGCCCTCGCCCTCGCCCTCGCCCGTCGACGGTGCCGCGCTCCCGCCCGCTGCTCCGTGCTGCACGATGTTCGTCAGCACCTCGCTGATCGCGAGCGTGAACAGGGTCCGATCGAGCGGCTCGACGGCGTGACTGCGCCCCTCCCAGAATGCGTCGAGCTCGTCGAGCGCGCGTTCGACGAACGCGAGCTCGGCGCGGCCCCTGATGTCGAGGCCGGGCCCGCCGCCATCCGGCTGCTCAGCGCCCATCGAACGCCGTCTCCGGCGTCGAGTGGAGGCTGAGCACCCGATCGAGGTTCGTGAGCCGCAGCACGGCGTGCACCTGCTCCGGAACCGCGGCGATCCGCAGATCACCGCCCGCGACCCGCGCGCGCTTGAGGCCGCCGATGAGCGCGCCGAGGCCCGACGAGTCGACGAACTCGGTGTGCGCGAGGTCGACCACGATGCGGGCGGTACCGGAATCGACGAGATCGCTCACCGCGTTGCGCAGCAGCGGCGCTCCGGTCGCCGTGAGACGCCCCGTGATCGAGATCACCGTGTAGTCGCCGTGTTCGGTCGTTGCGAGATTCATGCCGCTCCTTCAGGGGTCGTGTCGACGGGTCTGTTTGCCGGCCCGCGGTAGCGGGCGGCTTGGATGATGACGCTGAGCACGACGAGGTCGTAGAGTACCCAGGCGGTGTTGACGAGCGTGCCGGTGCCGTCGGCCGTGCCGATGCCGAGTCGCACGAGGCCGAGGATCAGCCCGACCGCGAGCACCGCCATGGCGGTCAGCTGAGGCCAGATCTCCCGCCACGGCACCCCTCTGGGGTCGCGCCCGTCCTTGCGGGTGACGGCGAAGCTCAGCGACCGGCCGAACCACACGTTCGCGAGCGCCGTGCAGCACGCACGGATCCAGACGGGGAAGAGCGCGAGCGAGTACTGCTGCCCGCGCCACGTGCGCATGCCGCGGGCGACGACGAGGAAGAGCGCCTGATTGACGAGGAAGTACGGGAGGAAGCGGGCGAAGAAGTCGACGCTCCACGCCGTGACCGGCATCACGCCGAAGACGAGGTAGATGACGGGCGCCGCCAGATAGACGACGGCCGTGAACCCGGAGAGGTAGCTCCACATGGTGGCGAAGTACATCAGCCGCTGGCCGGCCGACAACCCGCGCTTGACGAGCGGGTTGTCGCGCAGCATCACCTGCAGGGTGCCCTGCGCCCAGCGCAGTCGCTGCGTGAGCATGGTCCGCAGATCCTCCGGGGCGAGGCCGCGCGCGAGAATCTCGTGGTGGTAGACGCTCCGCCAGCCGAGGGCGTGCAGGTGCATCGCCGTCGCCATGTCCTCGGTCACCGAGATCGTCGCGAGCGGCTGCAGCGGCTGCGCCTCGTGACCGCGGTCGATGCGGAGCGCGTCGAGCAGCCCGCGCACGGCTTCGACGGCGCCGAGCGGCGAGAGCTCGGCGGTCGCCAGGCGGTCGAGGCGCACCTCGTCGACGACGACCCCGTCGAGCTCCGCGTCGCGCTCGATCGGCACCGAGGCGATGATCTCGAGGTCGGCGCGCATGGCGGCGACATCGTCGGCGACGAGCGCGCGGGCGGCCCGATCCACCGCGTCGCGCACCGCGAAGGTCGCATCGGCGATGGGCGAGCCGGCGGCGATGTCGTCTCGCGCGCTCCGGATCGCGGTGCGCAGACCCACGAGTTCGGCCGCGAGCGCCGCGTCCTCTGCGCGCCGGGCTTCGCGACTGATGAGCGATTCGGCGACGCGCAACGCACGCTTCGTCGACGTGGCGATATCGCGCACGTAGCCGACGATGCCGAGCTGCATGAGCGCCTCGCGCCGCAGCACCGCGTTCGACCCGCAGAAGAAGGCCGCGTTCCAGCCGTCCTTGCCCTGCTGGATCGGTCCGTAGAACAGCGGCGCCTGACTGCCGAGCGGATCCGCCTCGTCCACGTTCGAGAACCACTGCGGCGTCTGCACGAGCGCGACCTCGGGGTCATCGGCGAAATAGCCGAGCGTGCGGTGGAGGATCAGCGGGTCGGGAATCTGGTCGGCGTCGAGGATGAGCAGGAACTCGCCGTCGGTCTGGAAGAGGGCGTTGTTGAGGTTGCCCGCCTTCGCGTGCCGCGGCTTGCCCGTCCAGTCGTCGGAGCGGGTGAGGTAGCCGATGCCCGCCTCGCGGGCCGCCCGCTCGACGTCGGCGCGCCCGCCGTCGTCGAGGATCCAGGTCTCGTGCGGATAGGCGATCCGCTGCGCGGCGAGCGCGGTCTCCATGACGAGCTCGATCGGCTCGTTGTAGGTCGTGATCAGCACGTCGACCGTTCCCTGCGGCGGCGAGGCCGGGCCCGGCCGCTCACGCGCCCGCCACATCGTCAGGCAGAAGAACCAGGTGTCGATGAGGCTGTAGGTCTCGGCGATGACGAGCGGCACGGCGATCCACCAGGCTGCCCAGTTGATCGAGTCGAGCCAGCGCCACACCACGTAGTTCGTGCCGAGCAGCACCGAGAGCACGGCGAGGATGCGAATGGCGGCGAAGCGGGCGGTCATGCCGTGCGCCTGACGACGAGCACCGTGATGTCGTCCGACGCCTTCGCGTCGCGCGCGAGGTCGAGTACGGCGCGCACCGCGCCCTCGGGTCCGTGCTCGCCGACGATGTGGGCGAACTGCGCGAACGGAGCCTCCGGGTCGAGCACATCGAGCAGTCCGTCGCTGCTGCAGGCGAAGCAGTCGCCCGGCGCGAGCACCGTGTGCACCGGCTCGCGCTCGGCCTCATCGCCGAAGCCCATGCCGAGGGGCAGGCCGGCCGAGCGGAGGTGCTCCCAGGTGCCGTCGGCGCGCACCACGAGGCCGAGACCGTGCCCGGCGTCGACGAGATCGATCGCCCCGGTGCGGGTGTCGATGTCGGCGTGCACGGCGGTGACGAACATGCCGGTATCGCCGAGATCCTCTTCGACGAGGCGGTCGGCGCCGGCCATGGCCGCGGCGATCCCGCGCTCGGGGGCCGTGCGCAGCGCGGCGCGCACGCCCGCGGCGACGATCGCCGGGCCGGCGCCCTTGCCCATGGCGTCGGCCAGGGTCAACCGCAGCGTGCCCTCCCGCGGCATGAGATCGTAGAAGTCGCCCGACAGGTGGCCTCGCGCGACGGCGGCAGCGGCGATCTCGAGTCCGGGCACGCGGGGCAGCCGCTTGGGCTCGAGCGCGCGCTGGATGATCGCCGCGTGGTCGAGTTCGTCGTCACGCGTGAGTTCCGCCTGCACCCATCCGGCGAGGTCGCGCAGCAGCGCGCTCTGGCTCTCGGTGAAATCGCGCGGCTGCGTGTCGATCACGCAGAGGGTGCCCACCGGCTCTCCGCCCGGCGCGTAGAGCGGATGCCCCGCGTAGAACCGCAGGTGCGGATCGCCCGCGACGAACGGGTTGTCGGCGAACTCCTCCGCCGCGCTCGCGTCTTCGACGACGACCATGCGGTTCTGACGCACCGTGTAGTCGCAGAACGAATCTTCGCGCGGAGCCTCGGCCGCGCCGAGACCGATCTGGGATTTGCGCCACTGGCGGTCGCGGTCGACGAGCGAGACGCTCACCATCGGCACGCCGAACATCTCCTTCGCGAGCCGCGCCACCCGGTCCACGCGCTCATCGGGGGGCGTGTCGAGCACACCCATCTCTTCGAGCGCTGCGAGTCGTCGTTCCTCCGTGAACATGCTTCCTCCTCCGCCGCCCTCTCGACCAAGTTCCTTCATCATAGGCGGCGCATGGCGTCCGCCTCACGGGGTGGCGGCGGGCCCGCTCCGGGGTGTACGGCTGGCGCTCACCGCGAGCCGTGGCCGAGAATAGCGCTATGGCTGCAGACGACTTCGTGCTCGCTCCCGAGGAGCTGCGCGCGGTGGCCCGGTTCGCCGCTTCGTGCGCGTCGCGCGTGCTGCCCGACTTCGAGGCCGTCGCGCCGCACGACTCGCGACCGCGGGAGGCGCTCGACGCGGCGCGCGTCTTCGCGGAGGGCGCTCCCCGCTCGAATCGGCAGCGCACCGCGGCGTTCGCGGCGCACCGCGCTGCTCGGGAGGCCCCGGACGAGCGAGCTCGGCTGGCGGCGCTCGCCTGCGGCGACGCGGCGGCCGCGGCCTATCTCCATCCGATCGCGCGGGCGTCGCAGGTCGGCCACATCCTGCGCGCCGCGGCGTGCGCCGCGATCGTGCACGAGTCGCGCCCGGGAGCTGAGCCCGGGAGCGAGGTGCGCGCCCTGATCGCCCTCGCCGAGGAGCCGGTACCGGCGATCCTGCGCCGGTATCCGCCCGCGCCGGAGGGGCGCACGCGCCTCGCGCAGGTGATGGGCGAGATCGACGCCGCGCTCAGAAGCGGTGCTGACGCGCCGCCGACCGGTGGCGCATCGGGCGCGTGACGCCATCCCGCGAGGATCGCTCGCGCCCGTTCATCCGAGGCGCACGACGGCCTGCACCACGTCGCGCACGTACGCCCGGTCGAGGTCGCGGCGCTCGAAGTACCGATGCATCGGCCACCCCTCGATCAGCGCGTCGAGAGCGCGGGCCGTGCGCTCGGGGAAGTGCATCGAGAGCGAGGATCGGCTGAGCCGCATCCAGTCGTGGCAGTACTCGCGCACGGTGGCGTTGACGCTGCCGAAGGAGTACATCTCGAAGAGCGCCCGCATCTGCCGATCGTCCACGTAGTCGCCGGCGATGAGGTCGACGACGGCGTCGATCGCCGCATCGACGTTCGTCGCCCGCTCGAGTCGCGCCCGGTACTCCTGCGACATGTCGGTGTACATGGCGCGGAACGCCGCCTCGAAGATCTCGTGCAGCCCTCCGAAGTAGTAGGTCAGCGAACCGGGCGGCACCGCCGCGCGGGCGGCGATGGATCGGTGCGTAGCGCGGTGCACGCCGAGCTCAATGATGTCGTCGATCGCGGCGCGCACGATCTGCGAGCGTCGATCGGGGGTGTCGCCGGTCATCGTGCTCCTCGGGTAGATTGAGAGACGTCCTTGTACATTTGTACACACCGTGAGCCGCGCGCGTTGCGCGCCACTCCGCATCCCCGTATTCAGGAGCCTCCGTGCACGCTACTCTCACCCGCCGCCGCCTCGCGCTGTTCGCGCTCTTCTTCATCCCCGGCGTCACCATCGCGTCATGGGTCACGCGCACCCCGGCGATCCGGGATCTGCTGCAGCTCTCGACCGCGGAGATGGGGCTCGTGCTCTTCGGACTGTCGGCGGGCTCCATGATCGGCATCCTCTCGTCGGGCCCGCTCGTGGCTCGATTCGGGGCGCGCCCGCTCATCTTCGTCGGCACTCTCGGAGTGATTCTCAGCATGCCCACGATCGGTTCGGGATCGGCGATCGGAGCACCCCTCGTGGTCACCGCCGGGCTGTTCATGTTCGGCCTCGGCATGGGCGGGAGCGAGATCGCGATGAACGTGGAGGGCGCCGACATCGAGCGCGGCTTCGGCCGGCCGGTGCTGCCCGCACTGCACGGCTTCTTCAGCCTGGGAACGGTGGTGGGCGCGACAGCCGGCATCGGGTTCACCGCGCTCGCGGTTCCGGTGGTCTGGCATCTCGGCGCCGTCGGCGCGATCGCCACAGCTGCGCTCATCGCTGCGATCCCGCATGTCCCGCCGGGTGTCGGCATCGCCCAGCGCGATGCCGACACCCGGAGCGGGCGGGGCCGGCTGCGCTCGGCGCTGGACGGACGCCTGATCCTCATCGGCGTCGTCGTGCTCGCCATGGCGTTCGCCGAGGGAACGGCGAACGACTGGCTGCCGCTCGTCATGGTCGACGGGCACGGCCTCGATCCGGCCTTCGGCTCGGCGGTGTACGCGGTGTTCGCCGCCTCGATGACGGTCGGCCGGTTCGCGGGCGGCCCGTTCATCGAGCGCTTCGGCCGTCCCGCCGTGCTCTGCGCGAGCGCCGTCTCGGGTGTCGTCGGCCTCGCCATCGTCATCTTCGTCGATCACCAGGTCGCAGCAGGTGCGGCGGTGATTCTCTGGGGGCTCGGCGCCTCGCTGGGCTTCCCCGTCGCCCTGTCGGTCGCGGGCGCATCGGGGCAGGATCCCGCCACCCGAGTGGCGATCGTCGCCACCGTCGGCTACGTCGCGTTCCTCGTGGGCCCGCCCCTGCTCGGGTTCATCGGCGAGCACGCCGGGCTCCGCACCGCCCTGCTCGCACCGCTCGCGCTCATGGCGGTCGCGATCCTCCTCGCGCCCCGCGTGGCCGAGCGGCGGAGCGTCGAACGTCGGGAGGAGACGCCGACGGCGTGAAGCGCACTCGTCAGCAACCCGGCTCCGGTCGCTCGACAGCCCACGACCTCCGATCTCGCAGCGACGCTACCGGCCCCGCAGGGCGTTGACCACGACCGCTCCGAGCGGGGCGAGCGAGCCGAGCATGAAGGCGGTGCTGAGCGCCGCATCGGCGTCGCGGATCAGCGCACCGCTGATGAGCAGCGACCCGAAGAGGATCGCGGGGGTCTGATTCCGGCGTCTCGCCTCGGCGCGTCGCACGCGCTGCTCGAGCTGCGGCGAGCGCACCTCGAGTTCACCGCCGTCGATGCGGTCGAGCGTCGATCCAATCCGCCCCGGCAGGAGCGCGAAGGCCCGAGCCGCGTCGAGGGCGCGACGAGCCGCGTCACCCACGACGTTGCCGCGCTCCTCCCGGATGAGCTGCTGCGCGTAGGGCTCGATCGCATCCCACAGGTTGAACTTCGGGTCGAGGGAGCTGCACACCCCGGAGGTGAGGGAGATCGCCCGGATGATGAGCAGGAAGTTCTCGGGCAGCTGGAACGGGAGGGTGCGGATCACGTCGCTGAACTCGTGCCCGAAGTCGCGGAACTCGCGCGGGTCGACCTCCCGGAGGTCGGCGAACCCCATGCCCCCGAAGCGCGCGAAGAGCTGCGTCATCGCCCGCTCGAGCTCAGTGACGTCGGCGGTGGGCAGCAGCACGCCGACCTCGCGCATCGCGGCGACGAGGCCCCGGCCGTCCCGCGTCGCAGCGGCGATCAGCATGGAGCGGAGCGCTCCGCGGGTGCCCGCAGGCACCTCCCCCATCATCCCGAAGTCGATGAAGGTGAGCCGCCACCCCTCCGGAGCGTCGTCGTCGGGGGTGACGAAGACGTTGCCGGGGTGCGGGTCGGCGTGGAAGAAGGCATGGGTGAACAGCTGGTCGAACATGACCGCCGCGAACCGCAGCGCGACGTCGTGCGGCTCGACTCCTGCAGCCCGCAGGGCGTCGATGTCGGTCACTTTGATCGCCGAGACGTCTTGCAGCGTGAGCACGCGGCGGCTGGTGCGCTCCCAGACGACTTCGGGCACGGCGACCCCCGCGTTTCCCGCGAAGTTCTCGCGGAAGCGCTCCGCATTGGCCGCCTCCTGCAGGTAGTCGATCTCCTCGAGGCTCGTCACCGCGAACTCCTCGACGAGCGACGGCATGTCGACGCGGCGCGACACGAGGCGTACGTGGCTCAGCCAGCGACCCACCTTGCGCAGCGCGGCGAGATCGACCGCCACGATTCCGTCGATTCCGGGGCGCTGCACCTTCAGCACGGCGTTCGAGAAGCCGACGTCCTCCGCCAGCGACGGGGTGAGGATCGCCGCGTGCGCCTGGCCCAGCGAGGCGGCGGCGAGCGGCTCCTCGTCGACGTGCGAGAACACGGTCGTGAGCGGCACGCCGAGCTCCGCCTCCGCGAGGCGCCGGATGTCGGCGAACGGCTCCGGGGGCACCTCGTCCTGCAGGCCCTCAAGTTCTGCGGTGATCTCGGGCGGCAGCACGTCGAGGCGCGACGACATGAACTGCCCCACCTTGATCATCAGTCCGCCGAGCTCGACGGCGAGTCCGTGGAACGCCCGCGCGAACCTCCGCATCCGCCGCGGGCGCGTGCGCTCGGTGATGCGCTGCAGCCCGAACCTCGGCAGCACGAGCTCGAACCACCAGGCGTGCGCGAGGTGCCGCGATGCGAACCTGAGGATGCGCCGGTACCTCGCGCGGTCGATCTCGGTCGGAAGGGCGCCGCTCGAAGCGACGTCAGGCGACACCCGGCTCAGCCCTGAGCGAGAATGCTGTACAGGCGACGGCGGGCGTCCTCCAGCACCTCGACCGCTTCGGCAACCTGCTCCGCGTTCCCCGTCCGGCCGACCTGCGCGGCGGCCTGCGCCAGTTCGAACCCTGCCTGCGCGAGGGCGCCGTGCCGCTTCGGGGCACGCTGGCCCGAGGACTCCCACGGGGCGTTCGCCTCTCCGGCGGCCACGGCCTCGCCACCGGCGTCGGTGAGCGCGTAGGTCTTCCGCCCGTTCGACTCCTCCGCCGAGATGAGGCCCTCGTCGGCGAGCATTTGGAGCGCCGGGTAGACCGACCCCGCGCTCGGCTTCCACTCGCCCCCGCTGCGGCGCTCGATCTCCCGGATGATCTGATACCCGTGCATGGGCTCCTCGGCGAGCAGCGCCAGCACCGCGGCGCGCACGTCGCCGCGCGCCATCCGCGATCCCGCCCGCTTCTCGAAGCCGGTGCGCAGCTGGTCCACCGCCTCCCACAGCGACTCGCCGGCTGCGCCGGCACCGAACCCGAATGAACTGAACGACTGATGCATGGCTTCCTCCGTGACTCGCGAGCGACTGGTGAGCGATAGTCGGCAATATACGCCGACACCCTGAGCGATAGGTGGGGATCGCGAGCCTGCGCGCGACCGGCGCCGTCAGCCGGCCCGGCGATCCGTCTTCGCCGTGCTCCGCTTCGCGGAGGCGCGCTTCGCCGCGGGCTTCTTCGCCGCGGGCTTCTTCGCATCGGGCTTCTTCGCCGCGGGCTTCTTCGCCGAGGATTTCTTCGCGGCGGTCCGCTTCCCCGCGGAGCCCGAGCGGGCGGCGCCCTTCGCCGCGGACCCGCCCCCGGCTCCCCGCCTGCCGCCGGCCTTCTTCGCCGCCCGAGAACGCTGCACGCTCTCCTTCAGCGCCGCCATGAGGTCGATCACCTCGGCGTCCGACCCGTCCTCCTCCTCGGCGTCGCCGAACGTGGCCTCCGTGTCGAGCGCATCACCCGCTGCGAGTTTGGCGCGCACCAGCTGGCGCAGCTCCTCCTGGTATTCGTCGTGGAAGTCGGTCGCGTCGAAGTCGCCGCTGAAGCTCTTCACGAGCGCCGCCGAGAGCTGCAGCTCCTTCGCCGTGATGCGCACCCGCTCGTCGAGTTCGGGGAACTCCGCTTCCCGCACCTCGTCGGGCCACAGCAGATTCTGCACGACGAGCACGTCGTCGCGCACGCGGAGAGCCGCGATCCGCGTCTTCTGCCGCAGCGCGAACTGCACGATGGCCGTCCGATCGGTCTGCTCGAGCGTGCGCCGCAGCAGCACGTACGCCTTCGCCGACTTGCCCGCGGGGCGCAGGAAGTAGCTCTTCTCGAACATGATCGGGTCGAGCTGATCGGTGGGTACGAACTCCACCACGGAGATCTCGCGGTTGCGCTCCTGCGGAATGGCTTCGAGCTCCTCCTTCGTGAGCACGACGGTCTCGTCGTCCTCCACGTATGCGCGATCGATGTCCGCGTACTCCACGGCTTCGCCGCACACCTCGCAGCGCCGCTGGTACCGGATGCGCCCGCCGTCGCGCGCGTGCACCTGGTGCAGCTCCACGTCGTGGTCCTCGGTCGCGCTGAACAGCTTCACCGGCACATTGACGAGCCCGAAGGTGATCGCCCCGGTCCATATGGCTCTCATACGTACAGTAGAGCCGAACGGGGTGTCAACGGGCTACGCCTTGTGCACCGGCGCGAACATGCTGTAGCCATGGCCGGTGCACAGCACACGGTGCGCATCGACGGGCGCGCCATCCGTTTGTCGAACCTCGACAAGGTGCTGTACCCCGCAACCGGAACGACGAAGGGCGAGGTGCTCGGCTACGTGAGTGCCATCGCCGACACCATGCTCCCCCACTGCCGCGACCGCGCCGCCACGCGCAAGCGCTGGCCCGACGGCGTGGGCGAGAACGGCGAGGGCCCGAGCTTCTTCCAGAAGGACATCGGAGATGATGCCCCGTCATGGGTCGCCCGCGGTCGCATCGCCCACCGCGACCATCTCAACGCGTACCCGATGGTGAACGACGAGTCGACGCTCGTCTGGCTCACGCAGCTCGCGGCGCTCGAGATCCATGTGCCGCAGTGGCGGTTCGATCGGGGGGCGCCCGAACCGCCGGGCGAGCACGGCGGGGTCGCGGGGGCGGCAGATCCGAGACGGGCGCCGGATCGCCTCGTGCTCGACCTCGATCCGGGCCCCGGGGTCGACCTGCGGCAGTGCGCGCGCGTCGCCTTCCTCGTCCGCGACCTCCTCGACGGCATGGGCCTCGACTCCGTACCGGTGACGAGCGGCAGTGCGGGCATCCACGTCTACGCCCCGCTCGACGGCGGGCAGTCGTCCGAGCAGGTCTCCGCGGTCGCGCGCGAGCTCGCCCGCGCGTTGGAGCAGGATCACCCCGACGAGATCATCAGCAGCATGCAGCGGAGTCTGCGCCCCGGCAAGGTCTTCATCGACTGGAGCCAGAACAACGGCAGCAAGACCACGATCGCACCCTACTCGCTCCGCGGTCGCGCGCGTCCGACCGTTGCGGCGCCGCGCACCTGGCGCGAGCTCGCCTCCCCGCACCTGCGCCACCTCGAGTTCCGCGAGGTGCTGGAGCGCGTCGAGCATCGCGGCGATCCGCTGGCCGAGCTGACCCGCGAGAGTGCGGCCGCGCGCACGTCGGAGCGCCTGGAGGTGTACCGCTCGAAGCGCGATGCGCGGCGCACCCCCGAGCCGGTGCCCGAGGCGCACCGGCGCTCCGGCGGGCTGCGAGGCGCCGCGGCTCGCGGGCGTGCGGACGCCGCGCACGACGGCGACGCGACGACGGCCCCCGTGTTCGTGATCCAGCGGCACGAGGCCCGCCGCCTGCACTTCGACTTCCGACTCGAGCACGACGGGGTGCTCGTCAGCTGGGCGCTCCCGAAGGGGGTGCCGACCGATCCCCGTCGCAATCACCTCGCGGTGCCCACCGAGGATCATCCGATGGAGTACCGCACCTTCGAGGGCGAGATCCCGAAGGGCGAGTACGGCGCGGGCACCGTGCGCATCTGGGATGCCGGTACCTTCGCACTCGAGAAGTGGCGCGACGACGAGGTGATCGCGACGCTCACCGGCACCGTCGACGGCGGCATCGGCGGCACCCGCACCTACGTGCTCTTCCGCACGCAGGAGGATCCGCCGCAGTGGATGATCCACCTCAAGGCAGACCGGGCGGACCGGGCAGACCGGGCCGACCAGGCCGAGCTCCACGACGGGGCCGAGCAGCCGACGGCGTCGACGGGAGCCCGCGCCGGGCAGAGGTCGCCCGGCGAGCCGCTGCCCGACGCCGTGCGGCCCATGCTCGCGACGCGATCCTCCGCGGCCGCCCTCGAGCACCTCGACGCCGGCGACTGGTCGTTCGAGATGAAGTGGGACGGCATGCGCGCGATCGTCGCGCTCGACGGCGACCGCGTGACGGTCACCAGCCGGTCGGGGCGCGACGTCACCGCGAGCTTCCCCGAGCTGCGCGAGACAGCGCAGGCGGTCGTCGCCGACTCCGCGGTGCTCGACGGCGAGATCGTGGCGCTCGGGCCCGGCGGCACCCCCAGCTTCTCGCGGCTGCAGGATCGCATGGGCCTCACCGGTGCTCGCGAGGTCGCGCGCGCTCGGCGATCGACCCCGGTGCGCTTCTTCGCCTTCGACGTGCTCGCACTCAACGGCACCGACTGCCGCGCGCTGCCCTACGACGCGAGACGCGAGCTGCTGCTCGAGAGCTTCGACGACAGCGACGACGGCGACGACAGCGACGACGGGAGCGGCGCAGCAGGCGGCGGCGCTGACGACGGAGCCGCCGCCGGGCGGCGCGCGGTAGCGGTGCCGCCGGCATTCGAGGGCGACGCCGCAGCCGCACTCGAGGCGAGCCGCGAGCTCGGCCTCGAGGGGGTGGTCGCGAAGCGTCGCACGAGCCCGTACCGAGCCGACACGCGTTCGCGGGACTGGCTGAAGGTGCCGCTCGCCGAGACGACTGAGGCGGTGGTGATCGGGTGGCGGGAGAGCGAGGCCGACCCGGCTGGGTTCGCGTCGTTGCTCATCGCGATCCCCGGAGCGCACGGACTGCGCTACGGCGGCCGCGTCGCGAGCGGATTCACTGCGTCGGTACGGCGACGCGTGCGGCGCCTGCTCGCCGCTGACGAGCGGCCGGAGCCGGCCGTCGACGTGCCGAGCGAGGCCCGGCGCGAGGCGCACTGGGTCGCACCGCGCCGCGTGGGCGAGGTGACGTTCCGCGAGCGCACGCCGGAGGGGCGGCTCCGGCACGCGGCGTGGCGGGGATGGCGGCCCGACCGGGAGGTCTCCGAGTTCCTCGGGGGGCCGTAGACTCGTGCATCATGGCAATGGGATCGACGATGCACACCTTCGAAGTGGACCTGGCCGACGTGGATCGCGGCGTGTACGAGCAATTCACGCTGCGTGTCGCCCGGCACCCCTCCGAAACGGCCCCCTTCATGGTCACGCGGGTGCTCGCCTTTTGCCTCGAGTACACCGAGGGCGTCGTGTTCGGCGGCGGCGTGTCGACGGTCGATGAACCCGCCGTGATGGTGCGCGATCTCACCGGCTCGCTCTCGGCGTGGATCGAGGTCGGAGCCCCCGATGCCGCCCGTCTGCACTCCGGGAGCAAGTCCGCGGAGCGCGCCGTCGTGTACACCCACCGCGACCCTGAGAAGGTGCTGGCGAACTGGCGCGGCAAGACGATCCATCGCGCGTCGGAGATTCCGCTCCTCGCGGTCGATCCGGCCCTCGTCGCCGGAGCAGCCGATGCCCTCGAGCGGCGGAACGCGCTCTCCGTCTCGCGCACCGAGGGCCAGCTGTACCTCGACCTGAACGGGACGAACCTGTCGGGCGCGCTCGTGGAGCACCGCATCTCGGAGCCGAGCGCGTAGCGGATCAGATGATGATCGTCGTCGCGCCGGGATCGACCCGACGCGGCCGCGTGGCACCCCAGATGATCGCTGCGCCGACGGCGATGAGCACGAGGCCCGCGACGACCGCCGCGATCGACAGCGCCACCCCCGGCCAGAGCAGCGCCAGGATGCCGCCCGCGAGCAGCACCGCACCCGGCACGATCCCGATGCTCGGCCGGTGACGCGCGAATCGCAGGCCGACGGCGAGCCAGAGTGCGCCGAACGCGATCAGACCGAACCCGACGAAGCTCACGAGCGCGCGTGCGGTGGCGCCGGTGAACGCCAGGGCGATGACCCCCGCGACGACGAGCAGAATGCCGCCGATCGATCGGCCGCGCGCGAGCAGCACCGCGCCGTTCGCGATGAGGGCCGAGGCGAAGAGCACCACGAGGATCCAGCTCGCCGAGAAGAAGGGCCACACGACGAGGCCCACTCCGATGACGCCGACGATCGCGCCGATCGCGATCACCGTGCCCTTCGGGAAGGCCCGCTGAGCGCCTCCGGCCCCGCCGGAGCCGCCGCGCATCGGGACGGGCATGTGGGGCTGGGACACGGAGACCTCCGGGTTCGGCAGACGGATCGCACGGGAGTCGCCCGAGCGTTCGTTCGAGCGACCGTGCAGCTACTGTACGACGTCCGCCTTCGAACTCACCGGCAACCCGGGGCATGATCGCCATCGGCGCAACCCGTCGCGCCCGGGCTGTCGCCGCGGGCACAATGGAGGCGATGCATCGCGACGACTTCCTCCGCCCGGCGCTCGAAGTGGCTCCGCAGCTCCTCGGCTCTCTGCTGTCGGTCGATGCTGCCGGCGGTCGCGTGACCATCCGCATCACCGAGGTCGAGGCGTATCACGGCGTCGGCGTGCCCGGCGTGCGCGATGCGGGGTCCCACGCCCGGAACGGCCGCACGGAGCGCAACGCGTCGATGTTCGGCCCGCCGGGCCGCGCCTACGTCTACTTCAGCTACGGCATGCACTTCGCGGTGAACCTCGTATGCTCGCCCGAGGGTTCGGCCTCCGGTGTACTCGTGCGCGCGGGCGAGGTGGTCGCCGGCGACGGCATCGCGCGGGAGCGCCGCAGCGCGCGGCGAACGGGCACCGACCTGCCGGCCGCTCACCTCGCCCGAGGGCCGGGCAACGTCGCGCAGGCCCTCGGCATTCGTCGCGAGACGCACGACGGGCGCTCCCTCTTCGCGGAGCCGTTCTCCCTGCAGCTCCCCGAACGCGTCGAGCCCGCGATCGCCTCCGGGCCCCGAGTCGGCGTGGCGGGCGTCGCGGGCGGCCCCGAGTTCCCGTGGCGCTTCTGGATCCCGGGCGAGCCGTCGGTGTCCGCGTTCCGGCCGGGGCGGGGCGCGCCGCGCCCTGAGCGCCGAAGTTAGCGCGCGTCCTCCGCGGCGAGGGCCGATGCGCCGGTCTGCGGGTGGAACTTCGCGAGCCCGACGACGCCGATGATGGCGACGGCTCCCGAAGCGACGAATGCGAGGATCGCCCACGCGGGGGCGCCCGCGGCCTCGTCGAGCACCGTGATGCCGATGAGCACCGCGACGATCGGGTCGATCACCGTGAGCCCCGCCACGACGAGGTCGGGCGGGCCCGACGAGTAGGCGTTCTGCACGAAGACGAGCCCGAGGAGCGCACCGGCGATGAGTGCGGCGACGCACGCCCAGGTGAGCCACTCGAACTCTCCCTGCTGCAACCTCCCGATCACCGACTTCGCGAACGTCGCGACGAAGCCGTAGAGCACGCCGGCGCCGATGATGTATATGAGCGCGACGCCGCGGTGGCGGAAGACGAGGGTGAGCACCGAGATGACGGCGAACACGACGCCGAAGGTGATGAGGATCTCGATGAGCTTGGCATCGGTGACGGGCTGATCGGACGCCGTGAACGCGGCCACGCTCACGAACACCACGATGCCGAGCACCGCGAGACCGATGGATGATTGCACGCGCTTGCCGAGTCGCACCCCGCTCACGCGCGAGTTCAGGATGGAGGTGATCACGAGCCCGACGACGCCGATCGGCTGCACGATGATGAGGGGCGACAGCGAGAGCGATCCGATCTGGAACACGACGGCGAGGCCGAGGAAGAGGGTGCCGGCCACCCAGGAGGGCCGCCGCAGCAGACTCGCGATGTGGCGGACCGACAGCCCGGCCCCGGCGCTCTGGCCCGTGATGCGCTCGACCTTGTTGAGGCCGCGCGACTGGTACTGCGCGCCGAACGCGAGCAGCGCTGCTCCGATCAGAGCCAGCGGGATGCCGATGAACTGCTTCGGGTCGAGAGAGGTCATCTCGGTGACCGCTTCGGAGAGACCGAGGTCTCCCGTGAGCCGGGCGGCGTCAATCAGGCTCGCATGCACAGCACCACCCTAGCGGGTGGAGGGCGCGGAGCCCTGGCGAACTCCCGCCCGCTCCGCTCGCGCCCCGGTCGTCACGCGTCGTCGCCGCGCATGAGCTCGACGAGTCGCGCAGCGGCACGGGGCACCTCGTCGTTCACGATCACCTCGTCGAACTCGTCGGCGGCGGCGAGTTCGACCTTCGCGGTCTCGAGACGACGCGTGCGCTCTTCTTCATCCTCGGTGCCGCGCCCCACGAGGCGGTCGACGAGTTCGTCCCAGCTCGGCGGAGCGAGGAACACGAGTCGCGCCTCCGGCATGCTCGCCCGCACCTGACGGGCCCCCTGGAGGTCGATCTCGAGCAGCATGAGCGCGCCGCGCTCCGCAGCCTCGAGCACCGGGCGACGCGGCGTGCCGTAGCGGGACTTGTTGTGCACCGTCGCCCACTCCAGCAGCTCGTCGGCCGCCAGCATGCGGTCGAAGCCCTCGTCGTCGACGAAGAAGTAGTGGCGGCCGTGCTCCTCCCCCGGGCGCGGGGCGCGGGTCGTCGCCGACACCGAGAGCTGCACCTCGGGGTAGTGCTCGCGGATGTACGTGGCGACCGTCCCCTTGCCCACCGCGGTCGGGCCGGCGAGCACCGTCAGCGGCGGGCGCGGGCCGACTCGGCCGCCGCCGGTGCGCTCGCGCACGAAGGCCTCGAGCCGGTCGCGCTGCAGCTTGCCGAGGCCGCCGAGACGCTTGCGCTCGGAGATGCCGAGGTCTTCGCGCACGCGCTCCGCCTTCACCGCGCCGATCGCGGGGAACGACAGGAGGAAATCGGTGATCCTCAGCGATGCGGCGGGCGTATCGGGCAGCCGCGACTGCTCGAGCACCCGGAATGGCGACACCTCGCCCGATCGCAGACGCCGCTTGAGATCCGCGCGCGCCTGTCGCGCCGCGATCGCGGCGCGGTTCGCCGCCACACGATCCACCTCAGGCATCGTCCGAGCAGTCGTCACCGTGTCACTCCTTCATGGTCTCCGTGCGCGAGCTGTGCGCAATGCGTCATAGCCTAGGCCGGTTCGCCGCTCAACGCGAAGCGAACCGCTGCTGCGCGCTCCCGAATCCGGTCGCTCAGCCCCGCGGGCCCGCCGTTCAGAATGCTGCGGGACTCGTTCGCGAGCAGCGCGTGACCGATGCCGCCGAACACCCGGCCCGCATCCTCGATGCGGGCGCCCTGGTGGCCGAATCCCGGCGCGAGCACCGGCAGGGCGGGGCCGTCGGGCCGCACGGCGACGTCGATGCCGAACGCCGACAGATCGAGCGTCGCGCCGAGCACGACGCCGACGCCGCCGACCGGCCCGCTCGCGTGGGCGGCGTTCCACGCCGCCGCGTCCTCCACCATCGCGGCGGCGACGGTGCGGCCGTCGGCGCGGCGCGCCTGCTGCACCTCGGCCGCCTCGGGGTTCGACGTCGCGGCGAGCACGAAGAGTCCCTTGCCGTCGCGCTGCACGCGCTCCAACGCGCCCGCGAGCGTGCCGAAGCCCTGGTAGGCCACGACCGTCATCGCGTCCGCCTCGAGCGGGGAGCCCGGGGCCAGCCAGGTGTCGGCGTACGCCGCGAAGCTCGAGCCGATGTCGCCGCGCTTCACGTCGGCGACGACGAGGAGCCCTGCCTCTCGCGCGTCGGCGAGCACCCGCTCGAGCGCGGCGAACCCGGCGGCGCCGAAGCGCTCGAAGAAGGCGATCTGCGGTTTGACGCAGGCGGCGACTCCCGCTGCGGCGGCGACCACGTCGCGCCCCATCCGCTCGGCGCCATCGGCGTCATCCGCGACCCCCCAGCCGGCGAGCAGCGGCCCGTGCGGGTCGATGCCCGCGCAGAGGTGCCGGCCCGCGGCGAACTCCGCCGCGAGCCGAGCCCCGAAAGCCGGTCGGGTCATCGCCCGGCCAGCGCCGCGTCGCGGTCGGACTGGTACTCCTGGAGCGACTTCACGTCGAATCCGCTCCGCTGCGCCGAGATCGCCCCCACCGCCGCCGACAGCTCCGATACCGTCGTGAAGATCGGCTTGCCGGCGGCCACCGCCGCCGCGCGGATCTCGTACCCGTCCGCCCGAGCCGAGCTGCCCGACGGTGTGTTGATGATCATGTCGATGTCGCCGCGGTTGATGAGATCGACGATCGTGTCGCCCTCGGCCCCGGCGCTGTGCTTGCGCACCACCTCCGACGCGATGCCGTTGCGGCCGAGCACCACCTGAGTGCCCTGGGTCGCGAGGATGCGGTAGCCGAGCTCCTGCAGGCGGAGTGCAGGCAGCACGATCGAGCGCTTGTCGCGGTCGGCGACCGAGAGGAACACCGTGCCGCTCTCGGGCAGCTCGCTGCCGGCCGCCGACTGGCTCTTCGCGAACGCGGTCGGGAAGTCGCGATCCATGCCCATCACCTCGCCGGTCGAGCGCATCTCGGGCCCGAGCAGCGAGTCCACGACGAGACCCTCGTGGGTGCGGAATCGCTTGAACGGCAGGACGGCCTCCTTGACGGCGATCGGCGCGTCGATGGGCGCCCGCGAGCCGTCGCGCTCGGGCAGCAGCCCGCTCGCGATGAGCTCGGAGATCGTCTCCCCCGCCATGATGCGCGAGGCCGCCTTGGCGAGCGGGATCCCGAGCGCCTTCGACACGAAGGGCACGGTGCGCGACGCGCGCGGGTTCGCCTCGAGCACGTAGAGCACGCCCTGGCCGATCGCGAACTGCACGTTCAGCAGGCCACGCACGCCGATGCCCTGCGCGATGCCGAGCGTCGCCTCGCGCACCTGCGCGATCTGGTCGTGCCCGAGGGTGACCGGGGGCAGCGTGCAGCTCGAGTCGCCCGAGTGCACTCCGG
Source organism: Leucobacter chromiiresistens (assembly GCF_001477055.1). Taxonomy (GTDB): domain Bacteria; phylum Actinomycetota; class Actinomycetes; order Actinomycetales; family Microbacteriaceae; genus Leucobacter; species Leucobacter chromiiresistens_A. The sequence continues at coordinate 9,044 of NZ_LDRK01000024.1, read as the reverse complement.
CCTCCTCGATGTGCTCCATGACGCCGCCGACGTACAGCTGCTCGCCGTCGTAGAGCGCGTCGACGTCGATCTCGATCGCGTCGTCGAGGAAGCGGTCGACGAGCAGCGGGTGGCCGGGGCCGACGAGGGCGTGTCCCTCGATGCGGCCGAAGTAGCCGCGGAGCGACTCGGTGTCGTACACGATCTCCATGCCGCGACCGCCGAGCACGAAGGAGGGGCGCACGAGCACGGGGTAGCCGATCTCCTCGGCGATGCGGATCGCGCCCTCCTCGTCGATCGCGGTGCCGTTGCGCGGCGCGAGCAGGCCCGCGCGGTCGAGGATGCGCGAGAACGCGCCGCGCTCCTCGGCGAGGTCGATCGCCTCCGGCGTGGTGCCCAGGATCGGCACGCCCGCGTCCTTCAACGGCTGGGCGAGGCCGAGCGCCGTCTGGCCGCCGAGCTGCACGACGACGCCGAGCAGCTCGCCCGACGCCTGCTCGGCGTGGATGACCTCCAGCACGTCCTCGAGGGTGAGCGGCTCGAAGTAGAGGCGATCCGACGTGTCGTAGTCCGTCGACACGGTCTCGGGGTTGCAGTTGATCATGATGGTCTCGTACCCCGCGTCGGAGAGCGCGAACGAGGCGTGCACGCAGGAGTAGTCGAACTCGACGCCCTGACCGATGCGGTTCGGGCCGGAGCCGAGGATGACGATCTTCTTGCGATCGCTCGCGGCGACCTCCGTCTCGGAGTCGTACGAGGAGTAGTGGTAGGGCGTGAGCGCCGGGAATTCGCCGGCGCACGTGTCGACGGTCTTGTACACGGGGCGCAGGCCGAGCCCGTGCCGCAGACCGCGGATCTCCGATTCGGACACCCCGCGGAGCGCCGCGATCTGCACGTCGGAGAACCCGTGATCCTTCGCCTCGCGCAGCACGTCGAGCGTGAGCTGGCCCGCGCGCTGCACCGTATCGGCGACCTCGTTGATCAACTGGATCTGATCGAGGAACCAGGGGTCGATCGACGTGGATTCGAAGACCTGCTCGATGGTCGCGCCGAGCCGCAGTGCCTGCTGCACGTCGACGATGCGCCCGTCCGTGGGGCGCTTGATGGTCTCGAGGATCTGCTCGACCGAGCGCGACTCCTCGCCCCAGTGGAAGGAGGAGCCCTGCTTCTCCAGCGAGCGCAGCGACTTCTGCAGCGCGGTCGTGAAGTTGCGCCCGATCGCCATCGACTCGCCCACCGACTTCATGGTGGTCGTCAGCGTGTCGTCGGCCGCCGGGAACTTCTCGAACGCGAATCGCGGAGTCTTCACGACGATGTAGTCGATCGACGGCTCGAAGCTCGCCGGCGTCTTCTGCGTGATGTCGTTCGGGATCTCGTCGAGCCGGTATCCGAGTGCGAGCTTCGCGGCGATCTTCGCGATCGGGAAGCCGGTCGCCTTCGAGGCGAGCGCCGACGAGCGCGAGACGCGCGGGTTCATCTCGATGACGATGATGCGCCCCGTCGCCGGGTCGACAGCGTACTGGATGTTGCAGCCGCCGGTGTCGACCCCCACGCGGCGGATGATGTCGATGCCGATGTCGCGCAGCTTCTGGTACTCGCGGTCCGTGAGCGTCAAGGCCGGCGCCACGGTGATGGAGTCGCCGGTGTGCACGCCGACGGCGTCGACGTTCTCGATGGAGCAGACGACCACGGTGTTGTCCGCGGTGTCGCGCATCAGCTCGAGCTCGTACTCCTTCCACCCGAGGATCGACTCCTCGAGCAGCACCTCGCTGGTCGGGCTGTAGTGCAGCCCGTCGCCCGCGATCCGGATCAGATCCTCCTCCGTGTACGCGAAGCCCGAGCCGAGGCCGCCCATCGTGAACGACGGGCGCACGACCAGCGGGTAGCCGAGATCCTTCGCGAATTCCTTCGCCTCCTCGAGCGTATGGGCGATGTGCGACCGCGCCACGTCGGCGCCCGACTCGATCACGAGATCCTTGAAGATCTGGCGGTCCTCGCCGCGCTGGATCGCCTCGACCTTCGCACCGATGAGCTCGACGCCGTGCTTCTCGAGGATGCCGCGGTCGTGGAGCTGGATCGCCGCGTTGAGCGCGGTCTGCCCGCCCAGCGTGGGGAGGATCGCATCGGGCCGCTCCTTGATGATGATCGACTCGATGACCTCGGGGGTGATCGGCTCGACGTACGTGGCATCGGCGAAATCGGGGTCCGTCATGATCGTGGCGGGGTTCGAGTTGACGAGGATGACGCGCACGCCCTCCTCGCGGAGCACGCGGCACGCCTGGGTGCCCGAGTAGTCGAACTCGACGGCCTGGCCGATGACGATCGGACCCGAGCCGATGACGAGTACTGAATTGATGTCTGAACGCTTGGGCATCGGGTCAGGCCTCCTGGGCGTGTGCGCCGGTCGAACGGGTGGAGCGGTTCGAGACCAGCTCGCGGAAACGGTTGAAGAGGTAGAACGCGTCGTGCGGCCCGGCTGCGGCCTCCGGGTGGTACTGCACCGAGAATGCGGGGATGTCGAGGCACTCGAGCCCCTCGACCACCTGATCGTTCAGGCTGAAGTGGCTCACCTGCACGCGGCCGAAGCCCTCGGGGGCCTCGATCTCGCCCTCGATGGGCGCGTCGACGGCGAAGCCGTGGTTCTGCGCGGTGATCTCCACGCGGCCCGTGCGCTTGTCGAGCACCGGCTGGTTGATGCCGCGGTGCCCGAAGGGCAGCTTGTAGGTGCCGAAGCCGAGCGCGCGGCCGAGCAGCTGGTTGCCGAAGCAGATGCCGAAGTAGGGCACCCCGTCGCGCAGCAGCTCGCGGAGCACGTCGACCTGCAGGTCGCTCGCGGCCGGATCGCCGGGGCCGTTCGAGTAGAAGAGCGCGTCGGGGGCGATGGCGCGGATCTCGTCGAGCGGGGTCGACGCGGGCAGCACGATGACGTCGAACCCGTGCTCCGACAGGTAGTGCACCGTCGCGCGCTTGATGCCCAGATCGAGCACGGCGATCGAGCCGACGCGCTCGACGCCCTCGGCGGCAGGCACGTCGTAGCGCTCCGGGGTCGTCACGAGTTCGGAGAGGTTCTTCCCGGCCATCGGCTCCTGCGCGCGCACGAGGGCGAGCTGCTCCTCATCGGAGAGCTCGAAGTCGGCGCCCGAGAACACGCCGGCGCGCATCGCTCCGGCGGAGCGGATGTGGCGGGTGATGGCGCGCGTGTCGACGCCGGAGATGCCGACCACGCCGTCCGCGACGAGATCCTCGTCGAGCGAGCGCTGGGCGCGGAAGTTCGATACGCGGCGCGCGGGATCGCGCACGATGAAGCCCGCCACCCAGATCTTGCGCGACTCCATGTCGTCGGCGTTCGCACCGGTGTTGCCGATGTGCGGGGCCGTCATGAGCACGATCTGACCGGCGTACGACGGATCGGTCAGGGTCTCCTGGTAGCCCGTCATGCCCGTCGAGAAGACGACCTCGCCGAGGGTTCGGCCAGTCGCCCCGTATGCGCGCCCGACGTATCGTCGTCCGTCTTCGAGCACCAGCACCGCACGGCCCGCGGGCACAGCGGAGGCCGGGGGCGCGGTGACGCCCTGCGGCGCCACGGCGTCGTTCGCCGTCTCTTCGGTCGGGTTCGTAGTCACGCATCCTCCTGGGTGGTGTGGGGAGTGGAATGGGTCTGCGGGCCGGGGGCGTGCGCCGCTCCGGCGGGGATGATCTGCGCGACCGCATCGGCGAAGCGCAGCTGATCGGCGGGCAGGGAGAACCTGAAGCTCGACTCGACTGCTGAGCCGTCGGCGGCCCGCCACTGCAGCACGGAGAGGCCGTCGCGCTCGACCGCCTTGCCCACCCGTCGGCTCGCGACGTCGGTGCCGAGCAGCCGACCGGCGGGCAGGTGGATCTCGGGTTCGCCCGTCACGGCGATCGTCGCGCCGTCGGCGCGCAGCGTGACATCGGCGAAGCCCTTGAACTGCAGACCGGGGATCGACAGGCGGTCGAGGGGGGCGCCGATGCGGGTCGTCGACACGTAGCCGACGCGCGGGAAGGCCGCGATCACGGCGCCGACGAGCGCGTCGCCGTGCTCCGCGAAGACGCTGTGGCGCCGTGCCCGGCCGCGCCAGCCGACCCACATCGCGAGCAGCACGACTGCGGCGATGGCGACCATGACGAGCGCGAAGGCGGTGCGCGTCATCGCGCGCCTCCCGCGCTCCGTGCGGACGCCGCGACGGTCTCGGGGGCGACCAGCTCGCCGTCGTCCACCGTCAGGAACCCGCGTCGCACGGTGTACGCCACGCGGCCCGGCAGCTCCATGCCGAGGAACGGCGAGTTCGCGCTGCGGCCGCGCAGCCGGTCGGTCGAGAACGTGCTCGTGCCGGTCGGGTCGACGAGCACCAGATCGGCCGGCTGGCCGGCCTCGATCGCCGTCGGGTGCCCCGACAGGCGGCCGATCTCGGCGGGGCGCTGCGAGAGCAGCGACTCGAGCTCCGCCCAGCTGGCGTGCCCCTCCTGCACGAGCGTGAGCAGCGCGATGGGCAGCGCCGATTCGAGACCGACCATGCCGAACGCCGCCGCATCCCACTCGCAGTCCTTCGCCTCCACCGGGTGCGGCGCGTGGTCGGTCGCGATGATGTCGATGACGCCCTCGGCGACCGCGGCGCGCAGCGCGCGCACATCGTCCTCCCGGCGCAGCGGCGGGTTCACCTTGAACCGCGCGTCGTACGTGCGCGCGAGCTCCTCGGTGAGGATCAGGTGGTGCGGGGTGACCTCCGCCGTCACCTGCACCCCGCGAGCCTTGGCCCAGCGGATCACCTCGACGGAGCCCGCGGTCGACAGGTGGCAGATGTGCAGTCGGGCGCCGACGTGCTCCGCGAGGAGCACATCGCGAGCGATGATCGACTCCTCGGCCACAGCGGGCCACCCCTTCAGTCCGAGCTCGCTCGACAGCGCGCCCTCGTTCATCTGCGCACCCTCGGTGAGCCGCGGATCCTGCGCGTGCTGGGCGATGACGCCGTCGAAGGTCTTGACGTACTCGAGCGCCCGGCGCATGAGCAGGGCGTCGTGCACGCACTTGCCGTCGTCCGAGAAGACGCGCACCGCCGCCCGCGACTCCGCCATTGCGCCGATCTCGCTGAGGCGCTCGCCCGCGAGATCCTCCGTGACCGCCCCGATGGGCCGCACGGTCGCGTACCCCGCCGCATCGCCGAGGGCCTGCACCTGCTCCACCACACCGGCCGTGTCCTGCACGGGCAGCGTGTTCGCCATCGCGAACACGCTCGTGAACCCGCCGGCTGCGGCGGCCCGCGTGCCGGTGAGCACCGTCTCCGACTGCTCGAAGCCCGGCTCGCGCAGGTGCGTGTGCAGGTCGACGAGCCCGGTCATCGCGACGAGGCCGTCGGCCTCGATGATCCGCTCCCCCTCGCGCGGCTCCAGCCCGCCGGCCGCCTGCGTGGCGCGCTCGACGACGACGCCGTCAGAGATGCGCAGGTCGACCGCCGCGGCGTCCGCCACCTGCTGGCCCCGCTCGGTCAGCGCAGCGGCGAGCCGGGCGCCGCGGATGAGGAGCCCGTTCGTGGTCGTCGTGTTCGTCATGCCTGCTCCGTTCGCTCGCCCGACAGTAGAAGATAGAGTGCCGCCATTCGCACCGAGACGCCGTTCGCGACCTGCTCGAGCACCGTCGAGCGATCGGAGTCGGCGGCGCCCGAGGAGATCTCGAGCCCGCGGTTCATCGGGCCGGGATGCATCACGATCGCGCGATCCCCCAGGCCGGCCAGTCGCGCCCCGTCGAGACCCCAGACGCGCGCGTACTCGCGCTCGTTCGGGAAGAAGGCGGCGTGCATGCGCTCGCTCTGGATGCGGAGCATCATGACGACGTCCGGCTGCTCCTCGCGGAGCGCGGTGTCGAACGAGTGATGCACCGTCACCGGCCAGGTGCGCGCCCCGTACGGCAGCAGCGTCTCGGGAGCGACGAAGGTCACATGCGCGCCCAGCGCGTTCAGCAACCAGAGGTTCGAGCGGGCGACGCGCGAGTGCGCGATGTCCCCCACGATGACCACCGACACGCCGTCGAGGTCGCGGCCGCGACTCGCATCGCCGCTCTGCCCGGCGCTCCCCGACCCGCCGAAGAGTCGGCGGCGCATCGTGAACGCGTCGAGCAGGGCCTGCGTGGGGTGCTCGTGGGTGCCGTCGCCCGCGTTCAGCACCCCCGCGTCGATCCAGTTGCTCGCGGCGAGCTTCGCCGGAGCGCCCGACGCCGGGTGCCGGATCACGACGCCGTCCGCGCCGATCGCCTGCAGGGTCTGCGCCGTGTCCTTCAGCGACTCGCCCTTCGACACTGAGGATCCCTTGGCGCTGAAGTTGATGACGTCGGCGCTCAGGCGCTTCGCCGCCGCCTCGAACGAGATGCGAGTGCGCGTCGAGTCCTCGAAGAAGAGATTGACGACCGTCTTGCCGCGCAGGGTCGGCAGCTTCTTGATCTCGCGCTGCTGCGTCGCCGCCATCTCCTCGGCGGTGTCGAGGATGAGGATCGCCTCGTCGCGCGAGAGGCTGCGCGTGTCGAGCAGGTGCCTCATGCGATGGGCTCCGTGCTCGCGCCCGGCTCCGCGCTCGCGTGCGCGTCGTCGTGGGCGGACGTGCTCCGCCGCCCGCCGCCCGCGTCGCCGTGCTCCGAGGTGATCGTGACCTCGTCGGCGCCGTCGTGCTCCTCCAGACGCACCGCGATGCGCTCGTGCTTCGCGCTCGGCAGATTCTTGCCGATGTAGTCGGCGCGGATGGGCAGCTCGCGGTGGCCCCGATCGATGAGCGCGGCCAGGCGCACCGCCTGCGGCCTGCCGTGATCGTTCAGCGCGTCGAGCGCGGCCCGCACCGTGCGGCCCGAGTAGAGCACGTCGTCGACGAGCACCACGGTCGCACCGTCGATGCCCGACGCGGGCATGTCGGTGGGCTGCGGCGCACGCGTCGGATGCTGGGCGAGATCGTCGCGATACATGGTGACGTCGAGACTGCCCACGGGCACCTCGCGGCCTTCGATGCGCGAGATGATGTCGCCGATGCGCCGGGCCAGCAGACTGCCGCGGGTCGGAATGCCCACGAGCACGAGGCCGTCGACGCCCTTGTTCGCTTCGATGATTTCGTGCGAGATTCGGGTCAGCGCGCGCGAGATCTCAGCACGTTCGAGTACTGTTCGCGTTCCCATAACCGAGCCCCCCTTCCCCGCCTCACGGGACGGAATTAAAAGAAAAGCTTGCAACCGCTCCAGTCTATCGCATGCGGCGGTCGCGGCGTGCGCGAGCCCCGGCGCGCGCGGCGGATCCGACCGACCCGCCGCGACGCCCGGGGAGCGTCACGCGCTGGCGTGATCCGCGATCTTGCCCAGCACCCCGTTGACGAAGCGACCCGAATCATCGGTCGAGTACTCCTTGGCGAGCTCCACCGCCTCGTCGATCGCGACGGCGGCGGGCACCTCGTCGTTGAACAGGATCTCCCACGAGGCGAGACGCAGCAGCGCCCGATCCACGTGGGGCATGCGCTCGAGCGTCCAGCCCTGCGCGTAGCTCATGATGAGCTCGTCGATGCGGTCGCGGTGATCGGTGACCCCGTCGACGATCTCCCGCGCGTACAGCCAGGACGCGGCGCGGTCGGGTTCGCTCGAGGCGCGCTGCGCCTCGGCGTTCACGATCGTCGCGATCGGGACTTCGCGGAGATCCGCCTGGTACAGCATGTCGAGGGCGCGCTTGCGCGCCTTGGTTCGTGCCGACACCGAGGATTAATCGTTGACGCGGCCGAGGTAGTCACCCGTGCGGGTGTCGACCTTGACCTTCGTGCCGGTCTCGAGGAAGAGCGGAACCTGGATCTCGGCGCCGGTCTCGACGGTGGCGGGCTTCGTGCCGCCGGTCGAGCGGTCGCCCTGCAGGCCCGGCTCGGTGTAGGTCACCTCGAGCACCACGGATGCGGGGAGCTCGAGGTAGAGGGGCTCGCCCTCGTGGAGGGCGATCTGCACCTGGAGGTTCTCGAGCATGAACTTCGCCGCGTCGCCCACCACTGCACCGGAGACGGTGAGCTGGTCGTAATCGGACTGGTCCATGAACACGAAGTCCGCGCCGTCCTGGTAGAGGTACTGGTAGTCGCGACGATCGACATTGGCGGTCTCGATCTTCGCGCCCGCGTTGTAGGTCTTGTCGATGATCTTGCCCGAGACGACGTTCTTCTGCTTCGTGCGGACGAAGGCGCCGCCCTTGCCCGGCTTCACGTGCTGGAACTCCACCACGCTCCAGAGCTGGCCGTTCTCCTTGATGACGGTGCCGTTCTTGATGTCATTCGTGCTGGCCATGCAGTGGTTCTCCAGGATTCTGTAATGTTCGGGCGCCGAATACGCGCCGCACCAGCATACACGGCGGGTGTTTTGCAGGTTCGGCACAACGGCGGCCGCCCGGTGCGGCGATCCCCCTAGGCTCTCCCCATGCACATGCTCTTCCGCACGCTCTGGCACCAGTGGTTCGTCGGCCGTCGGGGCCCGAAGCTGGGGTTCGAGGGCGTCTCCCGATCCCGCTTCCGCGTCTGGCCCACCGACCTCGACATTCTGCGGCACATGAACAACGGCAAGTACCTGTCGATCATGGACGTCGCGCGGTTCGACCTCATCCAGCGCAACGGCGTGTGGGAGCTCTTCGCACGAGAGCGCTGGTACCCCGTCGTCGTCGGGCAGACGATCTCGTATCGCAAATCGTTGAACCCCTGGCAGCGGTTCTGGATCGAGTCGCGCATCCTCGGGTTCGACGACCAGGCCGTCTACATGGAGCAGCGGTTCGTGCGCCCCGACGGGCAGCGCCGACCCGATCTGCACGCCCGAGCCGTCGTGCGCGCCCGCATTCTGCGCCGATCGGGCGGCGTCGTTCCCGTGGCCGAGATCATCGAGAAGAGCGGCGCCGACCCGAGCGCGCTCGTGGTGCCCGACGACGTTCTCGCGTGGGGCCGCTCGTCGCGCCTCCCCTCGACGCGCGTCGACGCGTTCAGCGAGTGGGAGTGATCCGGCGTTCCCTCGAGATCTCCGCTCGTCGCGCTCTCCCCTCTCCTCCCGCACCCCTCCGGCT
>NZ_LDRK01000023.1 GCF_001477055.1 Leucobacter chromiiresistens | reverse complement strand
GGTGAGAGATTCGGCTTCGGTGAGACGAATCGCCGCGCGGACGTCTCACCGAAGCCGAATCTCTCACCGAGCTCGTCGATCAGCGTGAAACGGCTCGAGCATTGCCGATGAGATATTGCAGATGTGCGACCCGGTGGAAGACCGACGCGCGATCCGCGACCGAATACACCGGAATATGTTCGACGTAGGACTGCCCGTCGGCGTAGACCGTCACCGCGACGTGACCGTGGATGCGCGTTTCGCGAGCAAGCAGGAAGAGCAGGGAGAGCAGGAAGAACCAGATGAACAGGATCACCATGACGATGGCCCACGCGGGCGTGTGCGTCGTTGTGGTCGTCTGATCCTGGACCGCCACATTCGCCCGATCGAGGGGCCATGACCCGGCCGGGGTCACCACCCAGTGATCGGTCGCATGAATGTTGCCGATGGATATCAGGTACGGGGACGCATCCGAAGATGCGATCTGGCCACTGTGCATACTTGCACTCTAGCTAGAGGCAGGGCGGTTCACCGGTCAGAGTCCCGGCTTCGGTGAGACGAATCGCCGCGCGGACGTCTCACCGAAGCCGAATCTCTCACCGAGCCTCGGCGCCCGCCTCGACGCCCGACTCGGCGCCCGACTCGACGCCCGCCGCGCGCTCCGCCGCCGCGCGACGCCGACCGACGATCCGCCCCCGCACCGCGAAGCCGAGCACGAGCACGAGCACCGCGTAGAGCCCGAGGGCGATGGGCCCCTGCACGAGCACCGAGAAGTCGCCGTTCGCACTCATCGCGGCGTCGCGCAGGCTGGTCTCGGCGAGCGGGCCGAGCACCATGCCGATGATGAGCGGCGCGATCGGGAAGTCGAGGGCGCGCATCAGGAACCCGACGAACCCGATGCCGAGCAGCAGGAAGAGGTCGAAGATCGAGCCCGACGTGGCGTAGATGCCGAGTGCGCAGAACAGCGTGATGCCGGCGTACAGGTACGGGCGCGGGATCAGCAGCAGCTTCGCCCACAGCATCGCGAACGGCAGGTTCAAGATGAGCAGCACGATCATCGCGATGAAGAAGCTCGCGAGCAGCACCCAGACGAGGTCGGGGGCGCGCTCGAACAGCAACGGGCCGGGCTGCAGCCCGTACTGGCGGAACGCGGCGAGCATGATCGCGGCGGTCGCCGAGATCGGCAGGCCGAGCGCGAGCAGGGCGCCCATCGCCATGCCGGTGGTCGAGTTGCCGGCCGCCTCGGGGGCGGCGAGGCCGCGGATCGCGCCCGTGCCGAAGCGCGGGTTCGCCCGGCGCGCGTCGAGTCGCTTCTCGAGCCCGTAGGCGAGGAAGGTCGGGATCTCCGAACCGCCGGCGGGCACCACGCCGAACGGTACGCCGATCGCCGTGCCGCGCAGCCACGCGGGCATGGCCTCGCGGAACTCCGCCCGGGAGAGCCACGGCCGCCCCTTCGGCTTGATGATCGCCTTGTCCTGCATGTGCCGTTCGAGGCACGCGACGTAGATGACCTCGCCGAGCGCGAGCACGGCCACCGTCACGGTGACGAGCGAGACCCCGTCGAACAGGAACGGTGAGTCGAGGGTGAAGCGGGGCGCGCCCGAGGCGCCGTCGATCCCGATCACCGCGATGCCCAGTCCGATGAAGAGCGCCGCGAGGCCCTTCACCGCGTTGTCGGTGACGACGGACGAGGTGGCGACGAAGGCGAAGACGGCGAGTGCGAAGAACTCGGCCGGGCCGAAGCTCGACGAGAAGTCGGCGAGCGCCGGGGCGAGGAAGACGACGAGGATCGAGGCGATGAACCCGCCCACGAAGGCGCCGATCGCGGCGGTGGCGAGCGCCTGAGCCGCCTTGCCCCGGAGCGCCATCTTGTGCCCCTCGAAGGTCGACGCGATCGCCGAAGCCTGGCCCGGGGTGTTCATCAGAATGCCCATGGTCGAGTCGCCGAAGAGGCCGCCGAAGTATACGCCCGCGAACATGATGAACGCGGCGGTGGGTTCGAGGGAGAAGGTGACGGGCAGCAGCAGGGCCACCGCCATCGATGAGCCGAGGCCGGGCATGACGCCGACGGCGGTGCCGAGCAGGCACCCGACGAGCACCCAGACGAGGTTCTGCCAGGTGAGGGCTCCGGCGAAGCCCTCCATCAGCAGCTGCAGCGATTCCACGATCAGAACCCCCCGCCCAGAATGCCCGAGGGCAACGACATGCCGAGCGCCATGTCGAACGCGATGTAGGCGAGCGAGCTCACCGTGAAGCCGGTGACGAGGCTCACGATGGGCTTCCGCGCCCCGAAGCCGCGGGCCACGCACCAGAAGAGCAGCGCGGCGGCGATGACCCAGCCGAGCACGTCGAGCAGCAGCGCGAATGCGGCGAACGAGCCGATGACCCACGCGAGGGATCGCCAGTCGATGGAGACCGCGCGCGCACCGCCCGCGGCGCCGTCGATGCCGTCAGCGCCTTCCGCGCCGAAGGCGCCGGCGCCGTCCGCGGCCGCGTCGTGCTCCGCGCTGAGCAGTTCGAAGTCGTCGACCATGCGGGTCGCCGCGGCGCGTGCGGCGCGCTCGGCCCGCAGATCCTTCACCGCCGAGACGATCAGCAGGATCGCGAAGAGCACCAGTCCGCTCGCGATGATCGCCGGGAAGAATCGGGGCCCGGGGAACGCCGTGCCCTCGGGCACGCGCATCGTGAGCATGCCGTATCCGAGGTACGCGGCGAAGGCGAGCAGCAGCGCGGGCATGATCAGGTGCTTCAGCCGCGCGGTGGTGCGAGGGTCGCCCGCCGCGAAGCGGATCTCCTCGCCGACGACCGCGGACATCGCGGTCGGGTTGTTGGTCGGCGTCATTGCCCCATCTCCTCGTACAGGCGAGCGATGCGGTCGCGTTCCTCCACGAGGAAGTCGTCCAGCTCCTCGCCGGTGATCACTTGTTCGGTCCAGTGGTAGCGGTCGACCGCGGCAGCCCATTCGGGCGTCGCGAGGGTGTCCGCGACGAGGTCGCCGAGACCCGTGGTCTCCTCCTCGCTGAGCCCGTCGGGGGCGGCGAGCATCCGCCAGTTCGCGAGGGTGATGTCGTATCCCTGCTCGCGGGCGGTCGGGATGTCGATGCCCGCGATGGGCTCCTCCGCGACGATCGCGAGCGCCCGCAACCGACCCGACTCGATCTGGTCGATGTTGTCGGGGTAGCCGCCGGTCGCGGCCTGCGCGGTGCCGTTCAGCAGCGCGGCGACCGCTTCGCCGCCGCCGTCGGAGGAGATGTACGTGGTCTGCGTCGGCTCGATGCCCGCGGCGAGCGCGAGGTCGGTGACGACCAGCTGATCGAACGAACCGCCCCCGGTCCAGGGGATCGATTTCGGATCGGCGCGCCACGCCTCGACGAGGTCGTCGAGGGTCTCGTAGGGCGAGTCGGCGGGCACGACGATCACGTCGTACTCCTCGAAGACGACGGCGAGCGGCGTCACGTCGTCGAGCGTGGCGTCCGATCCGTATTGGATGGTGGCCGCCAGCAGTCCGGTGCCGCCGACGAGCATCGTGTTCGCCTGGCCTGCGAGCGTCGAGAGGTTGCCGAGCGCGATGGTGCCGCCGGCTCCCGGCATATTGACGACCTGCACGTTGGCGCTCAGCCCGTTCGCGCGCTGCGCCTGCTGCATCTCGCGGGCGACCGTGTCCCAGCCGCCTCCGGCCGCTGCGGGGGCGATGATCGTCAGCGACGAGTGGATGTCGCTGCCGACCGCCGCCGAGCTGATCGAGCCGAAGGCCGCCACTCCGACGGCGGCTGCGGCGATCGTGCCGCCGATGATGCGGAGCGCTGTGCGACGCGCGCCTCGTTTCGGGGTTTCTGTCATGTTCACTCCTCCGTGCGGACGCCGTTGTGCCGCACCAACGCCTATAAGATGTCAACCATTTGCCGCGTGCGCCGGGCGCGCGCGCTTTGTGCTCATAAGTGCTCACGGGCCGTCGGCTCCTCCCGGTGCCGACGGTGGGGCGGCGGGCGGCCGGGCCCGTGCGCGGTGACGACGAGGGTGACGGGAGGTGCCGCGATGCCGCGCTGGACGATGCCGCGCTTCGCGCGCCTCGCGATCCTCCTGCTCCCGACGCTGCTCGTGCTCGCGAGCGTCGGCGTGACGGCGAGCATCGCGGTGACGGTGCAGGAGTCGAGCATCCGAGAGGCGACGGGCGAGCGGGTGCGCGATGTCGCGACGAGTCTGGCCGGGCTCGATCAGGTGCGCACGGTGCTGGAGCGCACCGGCGACGACGTCGCGGGGGCGACGCGCGAGCTGCAGCCGCTGGCCGACGTCGTCGAGCAGGCCGCGGGCGTCGACTACCTGGTCATCACCGATGACCGCGGCATCCGCATCACGCACCCGACGCCCGAGCTGCGGGGCGGGCACGTGTCGACGTCGATCGACGACGTGCTCGAGGGCCGGGAGTTCCTCGGAACGGAGCGGGGCACGCTCGGTAGAACGCTGCGGGCGAAGGTGCCGGTGCGCGACGATGCGGGGAGGGTCATCGGGTCGCTCTCCGTGGGCGTTCTCGAGACGCGCATCGCCGCTGATTTCGAGGCCGCCGTGCGGCAGCTCCTGCCGTGGGCGCTGGGTGCCCTGCTCGTCGGCACGCTCGCGAGCACCGCGCTCGCGACGCTGCTGGAGCGGCGGTTCCGGCGTCTCGAGGCGCTCTCCCGCGAGGCGGAGGGAATTCGGCGCACGGCGGCGGCGCTGCGCGAGCAGACGCATGAGTTCCACACGCGCCTGCATGTGATCCACGGCCTCGTCTCGCACGGCGATACGGCGGAGGCGCTCGCCTACATCGCCGGAGCGGCCCCGGTCGATGAGAGCGACGGGGCCGCCGATTCGCGGTACCCGCTGCTGCGCGCGACGCTCGACGCGCTGCGCGCCGAGCTCGGGGGTCTCGGCGCGCAGCTCGAGACCGCGATCGACGTCGACGCCGATGTGGACGAGGATGTGACGCTCGTGCTCGCGAACCTCTGCCGCAATGCGGGCGAGGCGGGGGCGTCGCGCGTGCGCTGCACCCTGACCGGCAGGAGCGGCGTGCTGCGCGGAGAGGTCGCCGACGACGGGCCGGGGATCGCGGGGCCCGCGGCCGACCGCGTCTTCGCCCGCGGGTTCTCGTCGAAGCTCGACGCGTCGGGGCTGGGGCGCGGCATCGGGCTCGACCTCGTGCGGCGCATCATCGCCGACCGCGACGGCACGGTCGAACTGGGCCGCTCGGATCTGGGCGGCGCGAGGTTCCGCTTCGAGATCGGGGGCCGCGCATGAGCGCCGCTCCGTCAGCGGAGATCCGCGTGCTCGTGGTCGACGACGATCCCGGCGCGCGCCGACTGCACGGCCTGTACGTGTCGCGCGCTGCGGGGTTCGTGGTGATCGCCGCCGTCGGCACCGGCCGTGCCGCCCTGCAGCACAGCCTGCGGGGCGACGTGGATCTCGTGCTCCTCGACATGCGGCTCCCCGATATCAGCGGCGTGGAGGTGCTGAACCGGTTGCGCACCGTGCGGCACGCGTCGCCCGACGTGCTGGTCATCAGCTCGTCGCGCGATCAGGTGACGGTGCGGCAGGCGCTGGCGGCACGCGTCATCGGATACCTGGTGAAGCCGTTCACCGAGCCCGCCCTGCACGCGCGGCTGGCGAGCTACCGCGCGGAGCACCGCGCCGCCGATGCGGAATCCCGCGAGGTGGTGCTCGGGCAGGGCGAGATCGATCGCCTGCAGTCGACGGGGCGGATCGACGTGCCCGCGTCCGTTCGCGCGGCGCGCGGTGCGCGCTCGGCGCCGCCGCCGGGCGACGCTCCGGGAGCGGAGGCGGGATCGTCGTCGACCGGGGCGCCGGGCGCACTCCCGAAGGGCATCTCCGAGGTGACGCTGAGGGCGGTGCTCTCGGCGCTCGATCCGGTGACACCGCTCTCCGCAGTGGAGCTCGCCCACCGGTGCGAGATCTCGCGCGCGACCGCGCGCCGCTACCTCGATCACCTCGTGGAGACGGGGGCGATCGATCTCGCGCACCGCTACGGCAGGCGCGGCCGCCCCGAGGTGCTCTACCGCCTCGTGCCCCCGCCCGCCGGCTAACCGGCCCGGCGGGCGGGTCGGCGGGCCGGTCGGGCCGGATCAGCTCGCGCGCGACCGGAGCGTCTGGAGGTGCGCGCGCGTGAGGCGAGCCGCGGCATCGGCGTCGCCGGCCGCGATCGCGCGGTACATCTGCTCGTGGGCCTCGTGGTCCGCGTCGTCGGAATGCGGGCCGGTGCGGCGGGCGTCGCCGCGACGCCCGTCGGCTCCCGCGGCCGCCTGCGATCCGAGCATCTCGATCATCGCTGCGCGGCTGCGCGGAGCGAAGCCGTCGAAGAGCTCGTGCAGGATGGGGCTGTGCGCTGCGGCGACGATGCCGCGGTGGAAGGCGATGTCGGCGTCGACGAGCGCGTCGAGGTCGTCGCGGTGGCGCTGCCGCTCCTCGAGTGCGGCGCGGAGCGTCTCCAGTTCGGCTGCTGTGCGCCGCCCTGCGGCGAGCGCGGCGGCTTCGACTTCGATCGCGGTGCGCGCCTCGATGACGGCGGCGATGTCGGCGCGCTGCAGCACGGCGCCCCACCCCTCCGGCGCTTCGGCGGCGACGACGAACACGCCGGCGCCCTGCCGCGTCACGAGGATGCCGCGGCCGGCGAGGATGCGGATGGCCTCGCGGGCGGTCGAGCGCCCCACGCCGAGCTGCGGCGCGAGCGTCGTCTCGCCCGGCAGTCTGCCGCCGATGGGCCACTCGCCGGCGCGGATGCGCTCGTGCAGCAGTGCGGCGGCCTGCTCGGCCAGGGATTCGCGTCGCACGAGGGTCATGCGGACATTCTCCCATCGCCGTCGCCCGCCGGCCCTGCCCTCGCCCGCCATCACCGCCGCTCGCCGACACCGCTGGCCGCGCCGACACCGCTGGCCCCGGCCCCGCCCACGCTCCTCAGCTTGTCTGAGGAGTGTGCTACCGTGAACTCGTGCAGCGCATCGCCACCCTCCTCCTTCGTCGCCACGACGGGGCCTGACCAGACCGGCTCCCCGTCGTGGAGTCGCAGTGCCGCCGAACGCGCCGGTCGATCACGCAGACCTTCCGACAGGAGACCCCGATGCCCAGCAGCGCCTTCCCCACGCTCACCACCCCCGCGGGCCCGACGCTCGCCGATGCGCCCGCCTGGAACCGCCAGCGCAGCTCCACCATGCCCTCGCACCGCTACCGCGACGCCCACTCCCGCGTCGACATTCCGCTCGCCGATCGCGAGTGGCCGTCGCGCCGCCTGCTGCAAGCGCCGCTCTGGGTGCCCGTCGATCTGCGCGACGGCAACCAGGCCCTCGCCGAGCCGATGGACCCCGCACGCAAGCGCCGCCTCTTCGAGCTCATGGTCGCGATGGGGTACAAGGAGATCGAGGTCGGGTACCCGTCGGCCTCCCGCACCGACTACGACTTCGTCAGACTGATCGCCGAATCCGACATCGCGCCCGACGACGTCACGGTGGTCGTGTTCACCCCCGCCCGCCGAGACCTCATCGAGCGCACCGTGGAATCGATCCGGGGCATCCGCAACGACGTGGTCATCCACATGTACACCGCCACCGCGCCGATCTGGCGCGACGTGGTGCTCGGGCAGGATCGCGCGGGGCTGCGGCGCCTGATTCTCTCGGGCGGGCGCGACGTGCTGCACCTGGCGGGCGACCTGCCCCGCGTCAGGTTCGAGTTCTCCCCCGAGGTGTTCAACACCACCGAGCCCGACTACGCCCTGGAGGTGTGCAACGCGATGACGGAGCTCTGGGAGGCGAGCACCGATCGCCCGGTGATCCTCAACCTGCCGGCGACCGTCGAGATCGCCACGCCGAATGTCTACGCCGACCAGATCGAGTACATGCACCGGCACCTCGATCGGCGCGACTCGGTGGTCCTCTCCGTGCACCCCCACAACGATCGCGGCACCGGCATCGCCTGCGCCGAGCTCGCCGTGCTCGCGGGAGCGCAGCGCGTCGAGGGGTGCCTCTTCGGCAACGGCGAGCGCACCGGCAACGTCGATCTCGCCACACTCGCACTCAATCTGCACGCGCAGGGCGTCGACCCCATGATCGACTTCTCCGACATCGACGAGATCAGACGCACCGTGGAGCACTGCAACCGCATCGAGATCCATCCGCGCCACCCCTACGCCGGCGACCTGGTGCACACGGCGTTCTCGGGCACCCACCAGGACGCGATCAAGAAGGGATTCGCCGAGCACCGCCGCCGCGCCGCCGCCGAGCGCCGCCCGGAGCGGGAGATCGAGTGGCGTGTGCCGTACCTGCCGATCGACCCCGCTGACGTCGGCCGCAGCTACGACGAGGTGATCCGCGTCAACTCGCAGTCGGGCAAGGGCGGCATCGCATATGTGCTCGAGACGGAGTTCGGGATCGAGCTGCCCCGCCGCCTGCAGATCGATTTCGCCCGGCGGGTGCAGCAGCACACCGATGCCAGCGGGGGCGAGGTCGCTGGCGAGCAGCTCTGGGGCCTGTTCCACGAGGCGTACCTCGCCGCCTCGGCTGAGCCGGCGGTGGAGTTGGTCGACTGCTCGACCTCCGGTCGCAGCACCCGGGTCACGCTGCGCGCGGGCGGTGTCGAGTGCACGAGCTCGCGCGACGACGCCGGCCCCGTCGAGGCCCTCACCGCCGCGCTGGCGGAGGCCGGGCACCCCGTCGAGGTGCTGAGCCTCCATCAGACGAGCATGAGCGCGGGCAGCACCGGTGACGCCCTCACCCTCATCGAGTACCGGCGCGGCCGCACCACGGGGTGGGCGGCGGGCCTCGACCGGTCGGTGCACAGCGCGACGCTGCACGCCGTGATGCGCGCGAGCGCAGCCGCGGAGCGCGGACGGCCGACGCAGTCGCGGAGCGCGGACGGCGCGGCGGGCGGCGTCTCAGTGCGAGACGCCGCCGAAGGCGATCCGCGCCGCGATCACGAGCATGGTGACCGCCACCACGGAGTCGAGGATGCGCCAGGATCGCGGCGTCTCGAAGAACCGCGTCAGCGCTCGCGCGCCGTAGCCGAGCAGGAAGAACCAGCACAGGCTCGCGACGGCGCCGCCCAGCACGAACCACCAGCGATCCGGGTCGCCCTGAGCGTTGCCGAGGGAGCCCATCAGCACCATCGTGTCGAGGTAGACGTGCGGGTTGAGCAGCGTGATCGCGAGGCACGCGGTCACCACTCGGCTCAGCGGCGCGGCGTCGGCGGCGCCCGCGCTCAACGCCTGCGGGCGCAGTGCGCGCCGCGCCGCGGACCAGGCGTACCAGAGGAGGAACGCGACGCCGCCCCAGCGCACGATCTCGAGGAGCACGGGGGCGCGTTCGATCACGAACCCGATGCCGGCGACGCCGAGCAGTTCGAGCACCGCGTCGGCGAGCCCGCAGATGAGCACCACGGGCAGCACGTGCTCACGCCTGATGCCCTGCCGCAGCACGAAGGCGTTCTGCGCGCCGATGGCCACGATGAGCGAGAGGCCGCTGCCCGCTCCGACGAGAAAGGGAATGATCACGCTCACACGCTACGCGCCGCCTCCGCCTCACGACGACTTCAGCGCACGTGAATCTTCTTCACCACCATGAATACTGCTTAAGATCGCTCTATGGACTTCCCGGTCGAGCACCTCGCCACGTTCGCAGCCATTCTCGAAGAGGGGAGCTTCGAGGGCGCGGCCCGCCGCCTCCACATCACCCCCTCGGCGATCAGCCAGCGGGTGCGGGCGATGGAGCAGCGCGTCGGCTCGGTGCTGCTGCAGCGCACCCGACCCGTCGCCGTCACCGCGGCCGGCGCCGTCGTGCAGCGGGCCGCCCGCCAGGTGCAGCAGATCGCCGCCGACGCCTCCGCGGAGCTCGGGTCGCACGAGTCACCGGGCACGCTCATCCCCATCGTCGTCAACGCGGACTCGCTCGCGACGTGGTTCGTGCCGGCGCTCGCGCGGGCCGCCCGCGAGACCGGCGCGACGTTCGAGGTGCTGCGGGCCGACGAGAGCATCTCGACGGAGCGGCTGCGCAGCGGCGCCGCGATGGCCGCGCTCACCGCGACGTCGGCGGCCGTGCCGGGCTGCACGTCGACCCGCGTCTGCACGGACCGCTACTTCGCGGTGGCGAGCCCCGGCTTCGCGGCGACCCACTTCGCCGACGGCGTCACCGCCGCGGCCCTCGCCACCGCCCCGCAGCTCGAATTCGATCGGCACGACGTCTTCCAGCGGCGCTTCATCCGCCGGGTGACGCGCGCCTCCCTCGCGCCTCCCCGTCATTTCATCCCGTCGTCCGCCGAATTCGCCCACGCCATCGAGCTCGGCATGGGATGGGGCATGCTGCCCGAGCTGCAGTGCGCGGCCGGGCTCGCGGAGGGCCGCCTCGTCGCGCTCGGCGAGCGGCCGATCCTGATGCCCCTCTACTGGCAGCGGTGGAAGCTCGACTCGCCGGCGCTCGACCGCCTCTCGCGCGTGATCGCCGAAGAGGCCGCCGCGGCCTTCTAGGATGGGAGTGTCCGGGAGGAGCTGAATGTTCGGAGTGCTGCAGGGGTTCGCGCTCATCCTCGGGATCATCGGAGCCGGGTACCTCACCGCTCGCTTCGGCGTCGTGCAGGGCGACCAGCGCCGCGTGCTCAACAACGTGGCGTTCTTCGTCGCGACCCCCGCGCTCCTCTTCACCGTGCTGCGGCAGAGCGACCCGAGCATCATGCTCTCGCCGGTCATTCTGATCACGAGCCTCGCGGCGATCATCGTCGCGGCCGTCTACGTCATCGCGTCGCGGCTGTTGTTCAAGCGCGACCTGGCGACGACGACGCTCGGCGCGGCCTGCTCCGGGTACGTCAACGCCAACAACCTCGGGCTGCCCGTCGCGGTGTACATTCTCGGCGACGCGGCCTACGTGGCCCCCCTGATCCTCGTGCAGCTCATCTTCTTCGCGCCCACGATCCTCTCGATGCTCGAGGCGACGCGCACGGGCCGCCGCGGCGACGGGCCGGGCGAGGGGCCGGCCGACGATCGCGGCGACGCGGGCGCGGGCCGGGGGCAGCGGCGCGGGCGCGGGGCGTTCCGCGGCGCGCTCGCGGCGCTCGGGCGGGCGGCGTCGAACCCGATCATCATCGCGTCGGTGCTCGGGCTGATCGTCGCCCTCGTCGGCCTGCCCATCCCCGAGATCGTCTCGGCGCCGCTCGAGATGCTCGGCGACGCCGCCATTCCGATGGTGCTGCTCAGCTTCGGCATCTCGCTGCGCGGCCAGCGGGCGCTGCAGCCCGGCACGGGCCGCGCCGCCGTGTTCACGGCGTCGGCGCTCAAGCTGCTCCTCATGCCGATCGTCGCGTGGAGTCTCGCCACCGCGTTCGGGCTGGGCGCGCACGAGGTCTTCGTCGCCACGATCATCGCGGCACTCCCCACCGCCCAGAACGTCTACAACTACGCGGCGACCTACCGTCGGGCCGAGACGACGGTGCGCGACGCCGTCTTCCTCACCACCTTCGCGTCGCTGCCGATCATCGCCGCCGTCGCGTGGCTGCTCGGCTGACCGGCGCGCGAGCTCGATCGACGGGAATAGTCGCACCGCCGCGCTCGTTGCAGCCCTGCGGAAACATCATTCGCACGACCTGAGGAGCCCCATCGTGAGCCCGCGCACCGCCATCACCAGCGCACCCGTCATCGACCCCCTCGCCGAGCGGTGGAGCCCGCGCGCATTCGACACGACGCACTCCTTCCCCGAGGGCGCGCTCCGCGGCGTGCTGGAGGCTGCGCGCTGGGCGCCGAGCGCGAACAACACGCAGCCCTGGCGCTTCATCGTCGCCCGCCGCGGCAGCGAGAACTTCGGCCGGATCGCCGAGACCTTCGTCGGGTTCAATCGCGAATGGGCGGTGAACGCCGGGGCGCTCATCGTGAACATCGCCGAGACCGCGGACGTCGACGGCAACGCGCGCCCCTGGGCCGAGTACGACCTCGGGCAGGCCGTGGCGCACCTCAGCGTGCAGGCCACCCACGAGGGGCTCCACCTGCACCAGCTCGGCGGCTTCGACCGCGAGGCGATCCGTGCCGCCTTCGCACTCGAGGATCGCCTCGTGCCCGTCTCGATCAGCGCGATCGGCAAGCTCGGCTCCGCGGATACCCTGTCGGAGGCGCTCCGCGAGCGCGAACTCGCCCCGCGCACCCGGCTCGATCTCGAATCGCTCGTGCTCGTTCGCGACTGAGGCCCGGCCCCGGGCGCTGCGTCAGCCCTCGGTGTCGACCGCGGTCGCGCCGCCGTCGAGCCGCAGCGCCTGGATGAGCTCGCCGGCGTGCACCGACGACACGATGACGCGCGAGAAGTGGTCGAACTCGCCGCGCCAGCCGTGATCCTCCTCCGAGCCCTCGGGGTTCTCGAAGTCGATGACCACCGCTTTGCGCCCGCGCCGCACCAGCACGAAGTCTCTGCCGGTGAAGTTGCGCCAGGTGCCGGCCGCGAGCCGGCCCGGCAGGGCGGCGCCCGGTGCGCGCACGCCGCGCACCCACACCCACGGGTCGTCGGTGACGATCGCGGAGCTGATGGCGGAGCGGTCGAGCACCACGTCGCGGCGGCGCATCGCCGCGAACCGCTCGCTCGCCGTCAAGCGGATGACCACCCGATCGGGGTGCACCTCGACTCGCGCCATGGGTCAGTCCAGCATGTCGCTCTGATCGATGACCGATTCGACGGTCTCGATGAGCGCTCGCTTCAGGGGGTACTCGGGGTGCGACGGGTCGTCGGCGTCGGCGGGGAGGCCGAGCTCTGCGGCGGTTTCGAGAGTGTTCACGCCGACGCATGCCACGATCGTGTCGGAGGGGAGGTCGGGGAACTGGGCAGCGACCTCCTCGGCGATCTTCGCCGAGGCGACGAGCAGCGCGTTGATGCGGCCCGACTCGATGTCTTCGCGGATGTGCACCGATGCGGGCACGCCGACGGTGCGGAAGGCGAGCACCTGCGTCACGTCGTGCCCGCGGCTCATGAGCCCCTCGGTGAGCACGGGGATCGCGACGTCCGAGCGCAGCGTCAGCACCTTCAGCACGGATCCGGAGTCGATCTCGCTCCACTCCTCGAGCAGGGCGTGGGTGCTGTTCTCCTCGCTCGGCGTGCGCGTGATCGGGTAGCCCGCATCGGTGAACGCCACTGCGGTCGCCTCGCCGACCAGCGCGACGCTGGTGGTCGGCGGGATCACCGCGTTGTGGTGCTTCAGCACGTCTGCGACGGTGGAGCTCGTGGCGGTCAGCCAGTCGAACTTCCCGGCCTCCAGGTCTTTCAGCGCGTTGACGAGCTTGTCTTCCTCGCTCGTGTGGGCGAAGTCTACGAGCGGTGCGATGACCGTGTGCGCTCCGCGCTCACGGAGGGCCCTTGATACCAGATCGCCCCAGGTACCGCCCCGAGGAACGAGTACCCGAAGACCACTGAGCGGCTTCGCCTCAGCAGACATACACCCCACTCACTCGATGCCAATACGAACGACCCGCGTGCGCAGCGTGCCGCTGCGTGCCGGCCCTTCCCGGAAAACCATTGTCCCTATTCTTACCCTGCCACCTCGCCGAAGCAAAACGACGGGGGTTCGCCGGGCGAACGAAATAGAACTGTGACCTGACGGCTCGTCAGCCGAATCGCTTCGCGACCGCCGAGGCGATGCCCCACACGGCGAGACCGGCGAGCACTGCCGCCCCGGCGACGCCCGCCGCGAATCCCGCGGGGTTGTCGCGCTTCTCCTCGGCAATGCGCAGCTTCGCCTCGTCCACGGCGTCATCGACCCGCTGCGCATAGTTCAGCCGCACCTTGAGCTGCGACAGCGTGTCGTACAGCTCGGATCGGGCCTGCGCCGCCTCGGCGATTCCGTGACGCTTCTCTTCGGCGCTCATCGCCAATTCCCTTCTTCGCCTACGCGCGGCATCTCTCGACCGGGGTGGTGGTGCACCGGGGGCTCTGCGTTGACGCGCACCTCGCCGATGGCGGAGAGGTCTCCGCCGACCCGATCGAGGGTCTCCTCTGGCACCGGGTTGCCCCGCTTCAGCAGGGCGACGCCGCCGAGAATCGCGAGCGCCGCGAGCAGCAGCAGCCCGGCCGCCACCACCAGAGCCGCCAGCCACCAGGGCCAGACGAGCGCGAGCGCCGCGATCGCCGCGATCACCAGAGCTTCGAGCATGAAGAACAGGAAGAAGAGGGCGACCACGATCGCTCCCGCGCCGATTCCGGCCCGCTTCGCCTTCGCGATGATCTCGCGCTTGGCGTTCTGGTACTCGATCTTCGCGAGCGAGACGATCTGCTGCGGAAGCCGGGCGAGCAGCTCGAAGGTGCCCGCCTCATCCTTCTTTCGGATCATGCGTTCCCTCCGCCCGCCTCCGCGGACGAGTTCGCATCAGCAGCCGCGGAGCCGGGCTTCGCGGAATCGCTCGACGTGCTCGCGGCGCGCGACGACTGAGCGCTCGTGCTCGACGTCTGCGACCCGGAGCTCGCCGGGCTCGGGGTGCTCGACGGCCGCGCAGGCGACTCGGCGGCGTGCTGAGAGGCGAATGAGGACGACCGGCTCTGGGTGCCCACGAGCGAGGCGAAGGCGTTCTTGCCCGCGCGCAGCGCCGACTCCTTGACGTTCTCGACGGTGTCGCGCGTCGCGTCGCGCACCGCGTCGACCCCCTGCTGCACGGGTGCGGTGTTCCACACCTGCTCCGCGCCGCGCTTGATCTGCTCGTAGCGCTCGCGCCCGGCACGTGACCCCAGCACGTAGCCCACAGCTGCGCCGAGAACGAATGCGATCTTGCCCTTCATGATGCCTCCAGTTCGTGGCGTTTCCCGGTGTCCGCCCAGCCTACTCCCGGAACGAGGGCGGGTGCGGCGAACTCGTCGGCGCCGCACCCGCGTCTCGTCCCTCACATCGAGCCCTACTCCGCGATCCCCGTGAGGCGTCGGCGCAGGTGCACCGACTTCTCCCGAGCGTCGCAGACGGCTGCGGCGAGATCTCCACTATGCACCTCGGGGCCCACCCTGAGGCAAGTGGATTCCCCTGCGCGTGGCGAAGTGGTATGGCCGAGGGCCTCGTCCCGCTCGGCGACGGTGGCGGAGAGCGCGGGTACCCGCCGCAGGGAGGCCGGTGCGGCCCCGTCCACCGGCTCGGCGCCGTCGTGCAACTCCCGCAGCAGCGCGCCGACCGTGTCGCGCACCTCGGCAGCGGCCGCCTCGGGAGCGGGGGCCTCGGCTCGGGCGAGCGCGGGGCCGCTGAGACGCAGCCGCCACCCCGCGTCTGCGCTCGACCCGCCGGCCGCGCCGTGCTCCCACGCGGCGCTCCATCGCTCGCCGTTCGGCGCCGTGACGAGCTCGAGCGCTGCTGTCGGGCCCGCGAGATCGGCTTGGTCGGCCGCAGTGGAGCGGGCGAAGTCGGGCGTCGTCACATCGACCTCCGCGATCCAGCGCACGGCACGAGGTCCGGGCACGCACGCGTCGTCGGGAACGCCGGGAAGCCCTGCCGCACGATCGCCGAGCACGACCGCGCGTGCGCGCACCTGCGCGCCCGCCTCGGAGACGAGCCATGCATCCGGCTCGGAGGCGGCCCCGTCGCCGTCGTGCGCGATGCCGGCGACCCCGGTCGCGGGAGCCTCGGCCAGTTCGACATCGTAGAGCGCGAGCCGCTCGAGCAGGGCATCGCGCAGCTCGGGCCACCCGCCCGCCGGTCGCACGCGGGTTTCACGTGCAACATGACGCTCGGCGTAGGCGAGCGCGGCACCGCAGAGCGACCCGGCGGTCGTCAGATCCTCGTTCAGCCCGGGCGCGGCGATGGCGACGTCGACGTGCTCGGCATCGACCCCGTACTTCGCGCGCACGAACGGATCGACGAGGCGCTCGAGCGCCGCCCCGCCGAGGCGGGAGCGCACGAGGGCGCCGAGCGACCGCGTCTTGCCGATCGTCAGCAGCGGCCGCACGCGGTCGAGGAATGCGCGCGCCGCACCGCCGCCGCCGAGCAGCGCGATGCTCGCGCGCGACAGCGGCACCGCGGGGATGCCGAATACCGACGGCATCGGCTGCGCCCGCCACGCGCGATCCGCGCCGCGCAGCAGCACGGGAGCGGGAGGCGCCGCAACCGGTCGGGCCGCCGCGAGCGGGGCTCCTCCCGGCGACAGGGGCGCGGCCACGTGCTCGAGGAACTCGCGCAGCGACCCATCGGGATCCGTCACCTCGCCGGGCGAGAAGCCCGCGACGCAGGCATCCGCATCATCGCCCCGCCCGGCCTCGGGCGCGCCGCCCCCGTGCGCCGGAGCGGGCGACGCCGCTCGACCGACGCGCACGCTCAGGCCGACCTCCGCGAACTCCAGGGCCGCGGCGAGCTCCACCGGGCCGTGCCCGATGACGTAGACGTCAACCACGGGGCTGCGACTCCTGCCCGGGCTCGGCGCCGAAGACCGGCGTCGCGGCGGCCGCCGGCGGGAGCGGCGCGGGCACCTGGAGGAGGTCGATGCGCGACCGGCCGTACCCGTGCTTGCGGAAGATGCGCAGCACGAGCCAGATGAAGACGGCGTACCCCGCGACCGAGCCGATGAACGATCCCGGGCCGCCGGTCGCCTCGACCTGCGCCGTCTCCCCGCCCACGGCGAACGTCATGAACCCGAAGGCGATCAGATTGTTCACGATGTGGATCGCGATCGCCGCTTCCAGACCTCCCGTCCGCCACGTCAGCCAGCCCGCGACGAGGCCGAGCGCCCCCACGGACAGCAGCCCCCAGATGTCGTAGATGTGGGCGAGCGCGAAGCCGACGGACGGAATGACGATCCCGAACCAGGGGCTCTTCAGCCAGGAGCCCAGCACCTGCATGAACAGGCCGCGGAACACCACTTCCTCGGCCGTCGCCTGCAGCGGCACGAGGAGCACGATGATGATGAGGGACGTCCAGGCGGCGGTCCAGTCGAAGTCGGCCCCCGAGGACGACGTCTCGGCCGTCTCGCTCAGCGACGCCGGGTCCATCGCGATCTCGAGCGCGATGCCCGCGAGGTTCATCACGACGACGGCGAGCAGCGCGGCGAGCGACACACGCCCCAGCAGCCCCCACCGGATCCGGCCCGCCACCGACCAGACGCGACCGGTCGGCCGCATGCCGAGCGTCAGCATCGCGAGAATCACGGCCGGGATCATGATGATGATCGACACC
The DNA here is from genome assembly GCF_001477055.1 of Leucobacter chromiiresistens. Classification (GTDB taxonomy): domain Bacteria; phylum Actinomycetota; class Actinomycetes; order Actinomycetales; family Microbacteriaceae; genus Leucobacter; species Leucobacter chromiiresistens_A. The sequence goes on along the minus strand of NZ_LDRK01000023.1, from coordinate 6,738 downwards.
AGACTCAGCAGCACCGACACCGGCACCTGCGTGTCGAGCGCCTCTCCCTCGCCCGTCACGATGCCGTCGAGATACGTGGGGTCCGTCATGAGGATCGGAATGAACGCGACGCTCACGATGATCGTGAAGACGCCGAAGTACACGCCGGAGAGCAGCAGCAGTACGAGCGGCCTCCACCAGCGGTAGTTCGCGACCCCGCGCAGCAGACGATGGTACTCCAGCGGCTCCGTCTCGACGGTCTGCAGCGCGACCTGCGGGCGCGCCCAAGCCCACTCCGGCGCCGGGCCGGCCGGCTGCTCGGGCGCCGGCTGCCCCTGCGGCGGGACGGACCCGTCGGGCTGCTGGGGCGGGACGTCGGGGCGCTCGGGAGGTTCGGATCCGGTGCTCGTCATACCGCTATCCTCTCATCCGCGCGCTCCGCGCTCCGATCGCTCCCACCCCTCGCTACGCTCCGTGGGCTGACGCTGCGCGTCACCGGAACCGACCGAAACGCTGCGCGTTTCGCTAGGCTCCCACCCCTCGCTGCGCTCCGCGGGCTGACGCTGCGCGTCACCGGAACCGACCGAAACGCTGCGCGTTTCGCTAGGCTCCCACCCCTCGCTGCGCTCCGTGGGCTGACGCTGCGCGTCACCGGAACCGACCGAAACGCTGCGCGTTTCGCTAGGCTCCGCGCAAGCGCTCGGCGAGGAACGCGTGCAGCTCGGCGCGGGGCACGCGCACCTGCTCCATCGTGTCGCGCTCGCGCACGGTGACCGCATCATCGTCGAGGGAGTCGAAGTCCACCGTCACGCAGAACGGAGTGCCGATCTCGTCCTGGCGGCGGTAGCGACGGCCGATGGCGCCCGAATCGTCGAAGTCGACATTCCAGTCGTCGCGCAGATCCTGCGCGATCTCCCGCGCCAGCGGAGACAGCGCCTCGTTACGGCTCAGCGGAAGCACCGCCGCCTTGATGGGCGCGAGGCGCGGGTCGAGCGCGAGCAGCGTGCGCTTGTCGGTGCCGCCCTTCGCGTTCACCACCTCCTCCTCGCGGTAGGCGTCGACGAGGAACGCCATGAGCGACCGGGTGAGGCCGGCGGCCGGCTCGATCACGTACGGCGTGTAGCGCTCGTTCTTCGTCTGGTCGAAGAAGCTGAGATCCTTGCCCGAGTGCTTCGAGTGCGTCGACAGATCGAAGTCGGTGCGGTTCGCGATGCCCTCGAGCTCGCCCCACTCGCCGCCCGTGAAGCCGAAGCGGTACTCGATGTCGGCGGTGCGCTTCGAGTAGTGCGAGAGCTTCTCCTGCGGGTGCTCGTAGAAGCGCAGGTTCTCGGGGTCGATGCCGAGGCCGACGTACCACGCCATGCGCTCGTTCATCCAGTACTCCTGCCACTCCTCGTCGGTTCCCGGCTCGACGAAGAACTCCATCTCCATCTGCTCGAACTCGCGGGTGCGGAAGATGAAATTGCCCGGCGTGATCTCGTTGCGGAAGCTCTTGCCGATCTGTCCGATGCCGAACGGCGGCTTCATGCGTGCCGCCTGCAGCACGTTCGCGAAGTTGACGAAGATCCCCTGCGCGGTCTCGGGGCGCAGGTAGTGCATGCCCGCCTCGTCGTCGACGGGGCCCAGGTAGGTCTTCAGCAGCCCCGAGAACGCGCGCGGCTCCGTCCACTGGCCGCGCGTGCCGCAGTTCGCGCACACGATCTCGGCGAGGCCGTCTTTCGGGGCGCGACCCTTCTTCTCCTCGAACGCCTCGATGAGGTGGTCTTCGCGGTAGCGCTTGTGGCAGTGCAGGCATTCGATCAGCGGGTCGCTGAACACTTCGACGTGCCCCGACGCCTCCCACACCTGCTTGGGCAGGATCACGCTCGAGTCGATGCCGACGACGTCATCGCGCTTCTGCACCATGGCCTTCCACCACTGGCGCTTGATGTTCTCCTTCAGCGCGGTGCCGAGCGGGCCGTAGTCCCAGGCCGAGCGCGATCCGCCGTAGATCTCACCCGCTTGGAAGACGAAGCCGCGGTGGCGGGCGAGGGCGATGACCTTATCGAGGCGGGACTGCTCAGCCATAGTTCTGTATCACTCCAAGGTGCAAGCGGGGATCTTGGCGCCGTTCGCGTGACGCGACGGCATAGAGGCCCAGTCTACCGACCGTGCGCTGCGACGCCGACGGCACCGACTGCGCGGCGGCGCCGAGGCCGGTGAGCAGGCGGGTTCACGCCGCGAGCACCGCCGTCCCCGCACTGCTCGGAGCGCTCTCGCGCCCGTGCTCCGCCGCCCCGCTCCGTGGCAGCCAGGGAAGACTGATCGACGAGGCGAGCGTGCTGCTCGGATCCCACGGCGATTGCGGCATCGGCAGCACCGGGAGCGGCACCGTCAGCACCGGCACCGTCACCGTTGCAGTCGCCGTCTCGGGGCGGATCGCATCGGGTCGGCGACGGAAGGTCGCGCAGAGCCCGTACGCGCCCATCACCCCCCAGACGATGTTCGATGCGAAGGACGGCCAGGCCCCGTAGGCGAGCGCGCCGCCGGCGGCGAGCAGCCCTCCGGCGGCGTTGAGCGCGAGGTAGCTGCGGGTCGAGGGCGACCAGGTTCCGCGCAGCATCAGCACATAGGCGACGAACGTGCCCACGGTGCCCATCCAGCCCAGCATCGTCCCGATCAACGTCTCCACCGCCGCTCCTCTCCGCTGCTCTTCGGCGCGCCGCGGAGTGCTCTGAGAGCGTTGCTGCTCCCGGCGCCCGCGACACGTCAATTCTCAGCGGCCCGCAGATCCAGCACAATCGAATCTTGACTGATCCGGGATGTAGAATTTCTGAATATGAGGATCGCCGTCTCGCGCCTCCCGTTCCTGCTGCAGATCGCACGCAGCGGCGGAGTGCTGGCCGCCGCTGAGGCGCTCACCCTGACCCCCTCGGCGGTGTCCCAGCAGCTCGCCCGCCTCGAGGCGGAGGTCGGTGTTCCCCTCGTGATCCGCAGCCCGCGCGGGGTCACCCTGACGGCAGCCGGGAGAGAACTCGTCGAGCTCGCGGAGAACGTGGAGCGCGAGGTGAACGAGGCGGCGCTCCGCGTCGGGGCTGCGAGCGAGCTCCCGAGCGGTTCCGTGCGCCTCGGCGCCTTCCAGAGCTTCCTGAGCGGCGTGATCGCACCGGCGCTCCCGCGGTGGCGCACCGAGCTCGCCGGCGTGCACCTCGAGGCGGTGGAGGGCGAGATGCCCGACCTGCTGCGCGGGCTCCGCACGGCGGCGCTCGATCTCGTGGCCATCGAGCGCGACGAGTCGATTCCTCCGCCCCCGCTCGGCCCGGGCGTGCGCGAAGTGCCGCTGCTCGACGATCCCTGGGTGCTGGTCGCGCCGGCGGGCACTCAGGCGGCGATGGGCGTCATCGAGCTGGATCAGCTGCGCCTCCCCTGGCTCGAGGTCGACCGCAGCTCGGGGGTGCACCAGGCCGCTGCGCGCGTGCGCGACCGCCTCTCCTCCTCGACGACCTCGCCTCATCGCTACGCGAGTCATCAGTCGGCGCTCGCCCTCATCGCGGCGGGCGAGGGGGTCGCGCTGCTCCCTCAGCTCGCGCTGCAGGAGTTCTCACTCACCGGCGTGGAGACGCATGAGCTCCCCGGCCTCGGCTCGCGCCGCATCTCGGTGCGCTATCGGGTCGGGCGCCGGCCCGATCCCGCAGTCGCTGCGGCCGTCGAGTTCCTGCAACTGCTCACCGCCCCGGGCGAGACGGCGGCGGATCACCCGCACCGCTAGAGCGTCGGCGATCCGGGACGCTTCTCCCAGTCCCCGAGGACGAGGTTCTCGGGGACCTCGCCGCGCTGCAGGTGGGCGATCTGGCGACGGATGAGCGCGGACATGCGGGGCAGCATTGCACTGGAGTCGCCGCCGACGTGCGGGGTGATCAGCACGTTCGGCGCCGCCCACAGCGGGTGCCCGGCCGGCAGCGGTTCGGGGTCGGTGACGTCGAGGGCGGCGCGCAGTCGCCCCGATTGCAGCTCAGCCACGAGCGCGTCGGTGTCGACGACGGGGCCGCGGGCGACGTTCACCAGCAGCGCGCCGTCCGGCATCGCAGCGAGCGCGGCGCCATCGATCAGTCCACGCGTGCCGTCGGTCAGCGGCACCGCGAGCATGACGATCTCGGCCTCGGCCAGGCTCTCGTGCAGCGATTCGAACCCGCGCACCTCGACCGTCTGCCCGGCGAGGTTCTCCTCGCGTCGCGCGGTGCGCGCCAACCGCGTGATCTCGACCTCGAACCCGGCCAGCCGGGCTTCGATCGCCTGCGACACTCCGCCGTAGCCGACGAGCAGCACGCGCCGGTCCGCGAGGCTCGGCAGTGAGCGCAGCTGCCACCGCTCCTCCTCGGCGTCCCGCACGAACTGCGGAATGCCGCGCTGCGCGGCCAGGGCGAGTCCCATCGCGAGCTCGGCGGTCGACCCCTCGTGCACCGTTGCGGCGTTCGCGAGCGGAAGCCCCTCGGGCAAGTGCTTCGTGACGCCGTTGTAGCCGATGGACTGCCACTGCACCAGGCGCGCATCCACGCCTGCGAGCTGCGCGAGCGGGCGGGCGCCGCCCCAGTACGGCGGCACCACGATGTCGAGCCGCTCGCGGGGCGCCGGCGCATCGAGATCCCACTCGACGAACTCGACGCCATCGACGTCGCCGACGGCGTCGCGAAGACCCGGGTCGGAGGGCAGGGACACGAGGAGGTCGCTCATGGCTGCGAGTCTAGCGTCAGCGGTAGCATCGAAGCGCGCGGGGCAGAGGAGGCGTCTTCATGGGGTGGAGCGAGAAGTGGAGCCGGGTGCTGAGCGGCGGCGCGCTGCTCGCGGGCACTCTCGCGCTGTGCGCGGGCTGCGCCGCGTCGACGCCGCAGTCCGGGGCGGATGCCGGCCGGATCGCGCTCCCGCCATCGGGCGGCGCTCCCGACTACCAACTGGGGGGAGCGTACGCGCCTGCGGACGCGGTCGACATCGTCGCACGCGATCGGAGCGCGGATCCGGATCCCGACCGGTACTCCATCTGCTACGTGAACGGCTTCCAGACCCAACCCGGCGAGCGCGCGCTCTGGCCCGACGCGACGCTGCTGCACCGCGACGGCACCCCGGTGGTCGATCCCGATTGGCCCGACGAGATCATTCTCGACACCTCGTCGTCGGATGCTCGGTCGCGCATCCTCGAGATCGTCGCACCCTGGATCACGGGATGCGCCGAGTCCGGCTTCGACGCCGTGGAGTTCGACAACCTCGACACCTACACGAGGAGCGAGGGAGCGGTCTCCAGGGAGGACAATCTCGCACTCGCGGCCGCATACGTCGAGGTCGCGCACGAGGCGGGCCTCGCCGCGGCGCAGAAGAACTCCGCGGAGGACGCCGAACTGCTGCGATCCTCCGCCGGATTCGACTTCGCGATCGCCGAGGAGTGCGCCGCCTACCTCGAATGCGGCCGCTACACCGACGTGTACGGGGCCCACGTGATCGATGTCGAGTACGACGACGCGCTGCCCCGCACATTCGCGGAGATGTGCGCCGACCACGCGACACCCGACTCGGTCGTGCTCCGCGACCGGCAGCTCGCCGTTCCCGGCGACGCGGCGCACCGCTTCGAGACCTGCGGCTGATCTCCTCGCCCTCCCCGCGAGTGTCGGAGGCATGCGGCAGAATATCCCCTGTAGACCATGCGTCACAGGCCCGTCGACCGAGCGGCGGGAATTGCGGGGGCAACGCGACGCGGAGAGGAAATGGAGTAGTGCATGGCACGCAGCGACGCCCCAGATCAACCGTTCGTGATCGCCCTCTTCGACGACCTCGATCCCGCCGGATCGACCGTGGTGTTCGGCGATGATGATGCGCTCTGGGCATGGCTCGTCCGGCCCGAGTCCTTCGCTCCGGGCCGAGAGTTCACCGAACTGTCGATACCCGGCACCGAAGCGCGCGCTCACGTCACCGTCTGGGCCCCGACGAACGACAAGGCTCAGCACCTGACGCGGGTACCGGGCACGATCCTCCCGCACCCGTCGCTCATCGAACTCCACCTCGGCCGCTCGGATTCCCTCGCCTTCCGCGCTTCGTACGCGCGCCTGCTGCGAGCGGTTTCGGCGAGCCGCGTCTTCGAGGGAAGGTGGTGACCTGCTGCGCTACCCGCGGCGGCTATCCGAGCTCGACAGCGCCGCAGCGCCCATCTCGAGCGTGACCAGCGAGAAGAGCTCGGAGAGCGGCAGATTGAGCGCGCCCGCGATGCGGGCGAGGACGTCGAGCGTCGGGTTGCGCCGGCCGCTCTCGATACCGCTCACATAGGTTCGGTCGAGACCGGCATGCAACGCGAAGGCCTCTTGCGAACTCCATCCGCGAGCGACGCGCAGCTCGCGGAGACGGGTACCGAAGGCTTTGCGATGCGCTGGAATCTCCACTCGACCACCCTGCCCGGTATGCGGACTATGAGTCCACTGACGATCAGTCACAGCACGGGCGAAATGGCCCGGGGAAAGGGTTGAGGCCCGTGCCCGAGCGATCACCATCATGGTGACCACCCGAACACGAGCCTCAGAAAAGGTGTCCGGCGGTGTCCTACTCTCCCACAAGGTCCCCCTTGCAGTACCATCGGCGCAGTCAGTCTTAGCTTCCGGGTTCGGAATGTGACCGGGCGTTTCCCTGACGCTATAGCCGCCGTAACTCTATTCACATATGACCACACCCACCCCAACGGGTGGCTGCGTGGCCGTACGTCTAGAACCTGTTCCTTATCAAACTCTGACGCTGCCGACGACA
>NZ_LDRK01000022.1 GCF_001477055.1 Leucobacter chromiiresistens | reverse complement strand
ACTCACCCCTCCCGAAACGGCCGTCCCATGCTCGACTCCCTCTCCGACAATCGGCGGCTCACCGCCTCGATCCTCTGGATTCCCTTCAGCTGGCTGGTGCAGGCTCTGGGCCTCGCGCTCGTCGCCACGGCGATCACCGCGCTGCTCGGCTTCCGCGGCTCTGTCGAGCCCGGCACCGCACTGCTGATCGTCGGCGCACTCCCGATCGTCGGGATCGTCGTGGCAGCGCTCGCCGCACTCTTCGTCACGCGATCCTCCGACGGGAGCGGGAGCAGTCGGCTCGCGCGGGTCTCGCGAGCGTTCTTCCGCATCTTCAGTCTCCCGGCGCGCTGGTGGGTCTTCGGCTTCGGATGGGTGGTGAAGATGATGGTCGTGTACGCCGTGGCGGTCATCATCGGCTTCGTCGGCCTGCTGATCACCGGGTGGGCGGTCAGCATCTTGATCGATATGGGGGCTAACGGGCTGCTCGTGATCCTCGTCGGCGTCGCGCTCCCCTTCGTCACCATCGGAGGTGCCGCCTGGGGCAACCAGTACGGCAGCGGTACCACCGGGGGAATGCCGTCGGGCATCATCATCGCGATCGCCCTGGCGATCATCGGAGGGTTCTTCTGGTTCTGGCTGCTGATCCTCATGCTCGCACTGTTCGCGCTCCCTGCGTCGATCGTGCTCTTCGCCTTCAGCGGCGGTGATTTCTCGTCGCCGAGCTGGGAGCCGCACGAGTGGGCGATCGCCATCGGCGCGTTCCTCGCACTGACGGTGCCTCCGATCATCGTCGAGCGATCCGGCGAGCTCGGAGCGGCGTTCGGGGCGCTCGCCGACCGGGTTCCGTATTTCGGCCCCCGGCGGCGGGCTCGGCGGAACTTCGATGCCGCGGTGGCGGAGAGCCGGCGCCGCCAGGTCGAGGAGCAGACGGAGGCGCGGGCTCGCGCCGAGGTGGAGCAGCTCCGCCAATCCGTCTGGGCGCCGGCGAAGGCCCGAGCCTTCCCCGATTACGCCGATGCGGCATCGTTGCCGATTACGGAGTGGGGGCGCGCGCGGCTGGAACTGCAGCGCGTCGAGCTGCTCGAAGCCGAGGTGCGGAGGAGGTTTCCGCTCGGTCTCGACGGAGACGCGAAGCGGCAGCTGATGCAGCAGCACCCGTGGGCGAGCAGCATCATCGAGCAGTTGGCGTAGCGATCCCGCGCACCCGTCGCGCAGGGGCATACTGTTCGCATGCAGATTCGCTCCGTTCGACCCGCAGATACCGATGCCCTGGTGGCGCTCTGGGAGGCTGCCGACCTCACGCGCCCGTGGAACGACCCGCGGAAGGACATCGCGCGCAAGCGCGAGGTGCAGGCGGAGCTGTTCGTCGTCGCGGAGAGCGCAGACGGGCGCATTCTCGGGTCGGTCATGGCGGGGTACGACGGGCACCGGGGGTGGATGAACTACCTCGCCACGCACCCCGAGGCGCGCGGCACCGGGGTGGCCCGGGCGCTCGTGGAGCACGTCGAGCACGAACTGCTCAACCTCGGGTGCCCGAAGCTCAACCTGCAGGTGCGCGCCGACAACGCCGACGTCGTGGAGTTCTACCGGCACCTCGGGTACGGGATCGACGAGACCGTCTCTCTCGGCAAACGGCTCATCGCCGATTGACCGCGGCCCGGCGTCAGGGCTGGTCGGTGGTCCTGGCGGTTCGACTTCTGCGCCCACCGGGGCCGGTGGCCGATTCCGGCCCCTCGACCTCCATCACTTCGCGGATCGCTGCCTCCGGATCGCACAGCAGCTCGCGCCGATCCGGGTGACGCAGGTAGTACAGGATCAACTCTGCGACGTAGTAGGGATTCGACCCGACGTGGACGGGCATGACGGAATAGTCAGGGCCGGACTGGAACTCGAGCACCACCGTCAGATCCCGTTTCACGGGCCGGAGAGATACGCTCTCGAGCTGATGCCAGGGAATCGTGTGCTCGATGATCCCTTTTCGCACTCGAAGCGCATCCTCTCCGATCTTGATTCCTGTCGGCAGGAACGGTTTGATGGTCCCCGCGACGACGCAACCGGCCCCAGAGATCAGGAAGACGAGTGGTCCACCTCGTCGACCGCCGTTTCCGAAGACCGGCGGCACCCCGAAGCGCGCGCTCAACCAGGCATCGGCGAACACGACGCCGATGAGACAGAGCCCGGCGAGCACCGTCAGCGAGCCGCCGTACTTCCCGCCGATGAGATGCAGTGGTCCCTGCGACCGAATCCGAAATCCGTTCCATACGATCCGCAGGTTCGCTCGCACCGATACGAAGAGGAGCAAGTCCAAGGCGGCGACCATCAGCATCAGCGATGTAGCCATCGGGCGCCAGTCATCCTCACTGAACAGCACCCACGCAAGCGCGGCGAAGAACAGGACAGGCATCACCCAAAGTCGCCGCACCAGGAGCTTCCAGGTGACGCCTCCCAACCCCAGCGTCCTCGGATGAAGCAGGGGCTGGTCGCCCACTTGGGCGACCAGCACGACGCGATCCCCCCTGGCAGCACCCGATGGCAGAGAGCCCTTCGATCTCCTCTCAGGCAACCTCCATCACCTCGCGGATCGCAGCATTCGGATCGCGCAGCAGCTCGCGCCGACCCGGGTGACGCAGGTAGTAGAGGATCAGCTCCGCGACGTAGTAGGGGTTCGAACCGAAATACATAGGCCTGACCGAGTAGTCCGGACCTGATTCAAAACTGAGCTCGAGCGCTAGAGCTTTTCCGCGCATTTTCAGAGCAACGTCTTCGAGCTGATCCCAAGGCATTCGGTGCTCGATAATCCCTTTACGCACCCAGACCGCGTCCTCACAGATTCTGATCCCCGAAGGCAGGAACGGCTTGACTATTCCGAATGCAACGCAGCCGAGTCCGACGAGTACGAAGAAAAGTGGGCCTCCCCTACGCCCGCTGTACCCGGAGCTTGGTGGCATGCCCATACCTGCTCTCAACCACGACTCCGCAATCACCGAACCCACGAAACAGAATCCGACGAGCACTGTGAGTGGCCCCCCATACTCCCCTCCGACGAGATGCAACTCTCCCCTAGAACGCACTCGCAGCCCGGTCCAGGCGATCCTGCGGTAAACCAACACTGATACGAGCATGAGTGAACTCATCCCGGCAAATACGAGCGTCGTACTGACAGCCAGCGGACGCAGATCGTCCTCGCCGAGGATTGCCCCTGCAAGGGCAACGAGAGACAACAATGGAAGCAAGCAGAGCGGACCCTCGAGGCACTTCCACGACACCCCGGTGAGCTCGCAGGAATTCGGGTGAGAAAGCATCGGCCTGAGGACCCGCGTGATCTGCACTACGGACTTACGTGAATACATAGCCGAAGTCCCCTGAATCGATCGCTTCGCACGCGTCGTCACGGCGCATCAGGCCCTTCGATCTCCATCACCTCGCGGATCGCAGCATCCGGATCGCACAGCATCTCGCGCCGACCCGGGTGACGCAGGTAGAAGAGGATCAGCTCCGCGACGTAGTAGGGATTCGACTCGTAGTAGATGGCGGGAAGCGACAGGTGGTTTCCCTCCTCGCCGGCGATGTCGAGAAAGGCGTGTCTGCGCCGAATATGCAGGGTTACGCTCTCGAGTTCGCTCCAGCGAAAGCAACGTTCGCTGATCCCCTGGCGCACCCGCACTGCTTCCGCGTCCATCTTGATGCCGGACGGATAGAAGCGTTTGAGAACGACGACGCTCAGCGTGCCGAGCCCCATGAAGGTGAGCAGGAGCAGCCCCCCGGTGCGACCGACGGGACCGGTGATGGGGATCTCACCGGGGGTGACCCACGTCCATATGATGATGGCTGCCGCACTCGTGAAGCACAGCCCCGCGAGTGCGGGCGATACGCCGGAGAATCCAGTGCCGACGAAGTGCATCTCGGTGCCGGATCGGAGCCGAAAGCCGTCCCACACCACGCGCCTGAGCATGACGAGCTCCATGACGACGAGGAAAGTGACCCCCAGGAAGAGCAACGTCACCATCACCGCGAAGGGCCGGTCTTCTCGGTCGGCGAGTATGGCGAACGCCAGGCACCCCATACTGACAGCCGTGAAGAGCACGCTTCGCCATGCTGCTGGAACATGACTCGACCTCATCACTGCATCGAACGAGGCCGGCGCATCGACGAGTGGCCGCCGCACCCGGTCGACCCTCAGAACATGCTCACGTGAAGACATAACCGAAGTCCCCCGCGTCGATGGCCTCCCGAATGTCTAGGGGTACCTGTGACTCCCACACCTTCTCAGACACCCAGCCCACGCCAGCCGCGATCGCAGCAACAATGAGGGCTGCGACACCTGGAGAGAGGGCAGTAGCTGCAAGGATCGCTGCACCCGCTGAACCACCTGCAGCGCTACCGGCGAGCCCCACCCCCGCAGATGAGACCGATCCGCCATTCGCCACGTCCGCGCTCGCCGAGACGATGTCGATGACCAGCCCGGAGCCGGGGATGATGATCTTCGTGCCGACTGTGAGCTGCCCGACGCGGTCTGCGAGCACGTCGGCGACGGCGCGCACCTCCGCCTTCGACGTGCGCTGCAACGGCCCCGAGACCGACGGATCTCCCGAACGGAGTCGGTCGGCGAACTCGTCGGCGGACGCCTGGGCCGACTTCGCCTCGCTTTCGAGCGCCCTGAGCTGCTCCTCCCAGGCACCGGCGCTCAATGCGAGCGGAACGGACCGGGCGAACTCGGTCGCCGCCTGCAGCTCGTCCATGTAGTCGGTGAGCGGTGCGAAGTCCGTCGCGCGTGCCATGAGCGGAACGATCTGCTCGTTGATCCAGTTCTCGAGCTCGCCCCACCACGTGCCCACGCTCTCGCCGATCTCGTCGAACAGTCGGCACGCCGCCTCGTACTCCTCGCCGCTCATCGGGTCGAGGCACACCCCGCCCGGCCCGCGCTCGATGGGCGTCGCCTGCCCGGGCGCCGTGATGTAGGTCTTCGGCGGCATGGGAAGCGCGATCGTGTCGCCCGCGACGATCAGGGCCGAAGCGACGGCCTCGTCGCGGTACCCTGCGAATTCCTCCCGTCCGCGCTCGAGCCGTCGCGCGTAGGCGCGGAACACCGCTGCGGCCTCGCCCGCGAACTCGCCGATCGGCTTCACGCCTTCGGCGATCGTCTCGGCGTTCGCGCGAAACCGGTCTCCGGTGCGCCCCTGCCAGAACTCGTGCGAGTCGCCATCCGTTTTCTTCAGCGACGCCTCGATCTCCTCCGCCGAAGTGACGACGTTCGCGTCGAGCCAGTCGGCCAGGTCGTAGATGCCCGAGGGGTGGCCGGGAATCGTGAGGTCGATCGCGCCCATCAGCCGAAGTGCTCCGCGGTGATCGCCTGCAGGGATGCGAACACCTCTGCCTCGTCGCCCAGCTGCCCGGTAACGGCCGCCCGCGCGACCGTTGCGAGGCCGTTCGTGGCGTCTGCCGCGAGCTGCGCGGCCTCGATCGCCATGCGCACGATGAAGGCGATCTTGTCGCTCGCGATGCCCCCATCCGCAGTGATCGCGAACCCGCCGAGGGCCGCCGTTGCGTCGGAGGCGACGTTCTCGGTTCGACGCAGCAGCACCTCCATCTGGTCCGGTTCGACCGCGATCCGGCTCATCGCGCTCCTCCACCGCGCCGAGCGTGTCGATTCACGCGAGGATCGAACGCGACCACGTCGAACGGCTGCGCGTCGCGCACCTCGCCGAGCGATTCGACGGGCATCAGCACCCAGCTCTGCTCCTCGCCGAGTTCGGCCACGAGCCGGTCGAGCGCGGTGAATGCGAGGAGGGCATGCCGTCCGTCGCCGCGCATGCGAACCTCCGCCGCGGGCCGCCCCGCTTCGTCCACGCGCACCGGAAGATACAGCACCGGCGGAATGATCACCCCGTCGCGCTGCGACAGCGGAGCAGGCCGATCGACCTTCGACATCACCTGCTCATAGGCCAGATCCTCGTCGAAATCGAGGTCGTCGTCGACGAACGGCTGACGGCTGCGGGACGCGGTGTGGTCTCGCGCGGGCGACCAGTGGTGCATTCGGGGCTCCTGTTTCGGCGTGGCCCCCCAGCGCACCATCAATCTACAAGGCCGCCGCCACCGAGTGCCCACGCTTCCCGTTCAGTGGGAGCGGGGCCCGCAGCGCTCAGACGCTGAGGCGCCCCGCGAGCACGCCGACGCCGTCGCCCGAGAGCTGCGGCAGAAACGCGCGCCGCCCCGCCATCACCATGACGAGCGCGAGGATCGGCCCCCGCACCGCCGGGCCCGCGCCGTTCGCGAAATCAGCGTCGCTCGCCTCGAGCGAGACTCCGCGCACCATCTTCTTGCTGTTCACCGCGAAGTCGCGCGTCGAGAAGAACCGCGCGATCTCGAGCACGCTCTGCGGGTCGGGATCGAGCGGGATGCCGAGCGGCTGCGCGATGTCCTGCCCGTGCACTACGACCTCGCCGAGAAACGCCGCGTAGTCGCGCGTCGGGGTGATCCGGCTCGGCACCGCATCGCGAAAGCGGGCGAGCGTGCCGGTCGCATCAGCCCCGCGGTAGCGCTCGATCATGCGATCGTTGTGCTTCGCGGCGTCGAACCCGGAGCGCACGATGCTGAGCAGCCACGCGGCGGTGCCGGTGCGCGCCGCCGCCGTGAGGTGCGCGACGACCTCCTCCACCGTCCAGCCGTCGCAGAGCGACGTCGCCTGCCACTGCTCCTCGGTCAGCTCGCAGAGGCGGCGCTCCAGACCGGCGCGCTCGGCGCGGACGAGGGTCTCATACGCGTCGCGTTGCATGTGCGCCTTTCGGTGAGGTGCCGCTGCCCCCGAGGCGAGCGTCTCTGAGTACTGAGTAGTCTCGCACGGCCGAGCGGCACGCGCGCACGCTCACGCGCTCGGGTACCGCAGCACGAAGCGCTCGCAGATCACCGGCATGTCGGGAGCGAAGCCGCGCTCGTTCTCCGAGTAGCGACGCCAGTAGCGCTCGTGCGTCTCGCGCCAGTCCTCGAGGGTGCGATCCCCCTCTCCCTCGGAGTGCGCGTGCTCGGCGGTGACGTCGCGGAACGGGACGATGTCGATCCGCGTCGTCTCGAGCACGGCCCGCGGGGCGCCCGATCCGTCGATGATGACGCTCAGGTCGCCGACGGCGGGCACCGGATCGCCGCTCGCCTCGTAGTCCCAGAGCGATGAGGCGGTGCCCGTCTTGATGCCCGCCAGCACGAGGTCGAGCAGCGCGTCGGCGTGCGCCGGGGTCGCCCCGAACGCCCACACCTCGGGAAGCGCCTCCGGCAGCGCGGGGTCCGCACGGCGTCGTTCGTTCCAGAAGCTCTCGACAGCCGGGTCCGCACTCATACCGAGTAATCTACCGCCCGCGCGCGGTCACATCGCCAGATACGCCTCGCGCAGGGCCGGGTAGTACTGATCGAAGCCGGGGCGCTCGGTGCCCTCGGTCGCCGCGACGAGCAGGTCGAGGTAGTACTCCCAGCCGGGCCCGATCTCCCCCACGGCGTCGTCGGGGGCGAGGTGATGCACGAAGGTGAGCAACGAGTCCTCCCCGTCGGGCTCGAGGTGCAGTTCGAGTCGCCACGATCCGACCTCCTCGTCCGACAGCAGCGCGAGCGCGCGCGGCGGCTCGCACGCCAGAATCTTCATCGTGACCGCGGGCTCGTGCTCCTCGAAGCGCATGCGCACGCGCACTGCGCCGCCCACCCGGTGATCGCCCTCCCACGGGCCGAACCACTGCTCGGTGAGCTCCGATTCGGTGAGGTACGCCCACGCCTCCGCATCGCTGAGCGCCAGAGAGCGCACCAGCACCAGGTCCCGCCCGCGCTCCGTCGCGACGACGCGCCCGCTCGCCTCGGTCATGTCGGCCTCCACCCTGCTCCACGCTGCTCGATGCCGGATCGCCCGGCCCCCACCAGCCTAGAGCCCGCAGGAGCGCCCGCGCAGAGTTCGCCGCGCCGAACTCGCGACACACCCCGTTTCGAGGTCTGATCCGGGCTTCTCACGATCACGCGAACGTTGCTACGGTTGCTGCTCGTGCGCCGCCGCGCACCGCACGACTGGAGCACACATGAGCGAGTACAACATCGCGAAGCCGCACGACTACGACCACCGTCACGCCGACGTCAGCGCCGGCTGGCTGCGCGCCAGCGTCTTCGGCGCGATGGACGGCCTCGTCTCGAACCTCGGCCTCATCGCGGGCATCGCCGCAGCGGGCGCGGCGCCCGGCATCGTCGCTATCACCGGCATCTCGGGACTCATCGCCGGCGCCATCTCGATGGCCCTCGGCGAGTACACCTCGGTGCGCACGGCCAACGAGCAGCTCGACGCCGAGGTGCGCATCGAGCGCGAGGCGCACCTGCGCAACCCCGAGGGCGAGATGGCGGAGCTCACCGCCCTCCTCGAGAATCTGGGCGTCGAGCCGCGCATCGCCGAGACCGCCGCCGAGCAGGTGCACGCGAACGCCGATCAGGCCGTGCGGGTGCACCTGCTCTCCGAGCTCGGCGTCAGCCCCGAGGAGCGGCCGTCTCCATGGGTCGCCGCGTTCTCATCGCTCGCAGCCTTCGGCATCGGCGCGCTGATCCCGATCCTCCCGTTCATCTTCGGCTTCGGCACCCTCGGCTTCGGGCTCGCGTTCGGCGCCGCCGGGCTGCTGATCGCGGGCGGTCTCGCTGCGCGGTTCACGAAGCGCAACTGGCTGATGGGCGCCGCCCGGCAGCTGCTGTTCGGCGGCATCGCCGTCGCGGCGACGTACACGATCGGGTCGCTGCTCGGGGTCTCGGTGGCGTAGTCGGCGGCGGCGCGTGGCTCCGGCCGGACGACGCGGTGGCATCGCGCCCGAGCGCGTAGGCTGATCACATGCCCAGCGCCGAATTCGTCGAAGCGGTGCTCGACGTCGTCGTGCGCATTCCGCCGGGGCGCGTCATGACCTACGGCGACGTCGGGATCGCGATCGGCTCGTCCGCTCCGCGCGCCGTCGGCCGCGTACTCGCACTCTACGGGCACGCGTCGCCGTGGTGGCGGGTCGTGCCCGCCAGCGGCAAGCCCCCGCAGGGCCACGCCGCGCTCGCGCTGCCGCACTACCTCGACGAGGGCACGCCGATCCGCGCGACGGGCTCCGCCTTAGCGGGCACTGCGGCGGCGGCGAGCGCGAGCGCCCCGCGTCGCGCCGCCCTCTCGGGCGATTACCGCATCGCGCTGTCGGCGGCCCGGCTCCCCTACACCCATGACATCTACGGAGAGGTGGCGCTGTGAGCGACACGACGACCGCACCCGACCCCGGCGCGCCGAACGATGCGGGATCGGCCCCCGCTCCGATCCGTCTCGGGTTCGCCCGCGGCATCGCCCCGAGCAAGTGGGCCCGCCGCTGGAAGGCCGCGACCCCCGGCCGCAAGCTCGAACTCGTGCCGCTGGAGGTCGCCTTCGGCACGGCGCTCGACGCGCGGAATCGGGAGACGGCTGCCGCGGCCGCCGGCTGCGACGTGCTCATCGAGCGCACCGCTCCCAGTGCCCGCCCCAGCGGCTCCGACGGCCCGGAGAGCACCCGCCGGGCGATCCGGCTGTACGCCGAATCGATGGCGCTCGTCGTGCCCGCCGACCACGAGCTCGCGCAGCAGGAGTCCGTGAGCCTGGCCGAGATCGCCTTCGTCGAGCTGCTCGACCACCCCGATCACGACGCGGGCTGGCCCGAGGCGCGCCCGTGGGACGACCCGGAGTGGATGCCGAAGGGGCCGCGGGCCGCGCTCGCGCTCGTCGCGACGGGCGCCGGGGCCGTACTCCTGCCGGTGCCGCTCGCGCGGCACCTCATCGACAAGCGCGAGCACACGGTGCTGCCCATCCGCCCGGAGGCGGGCGAGCAGCCTCTCGACGGCCCCGTCGTCTGGGCGGTCTGGAACGCTGAGCGCGACGACGCGACGGTGCAGCACCTCGCCGGCATCCTGCGCGGGCGCACTGCCAACAGCTCCCGCGAATCCGCGCAGGAGGAGACGAAGCGCACCACCCGAGCACCTCGGGTGCAGGCGCAGCCGAAGAAGCAGGCCCCCAAGCTGAAGCCGAACTCGCGCGGCGCGCAACTCCAGGCGGCCAAGGAGAAGGCGGAGCGCAAGAAGGCGGAGGCCCGGCAGGCGAAGCGGCGCAAGCGCCGGTGATTCGCGTCGCCTACAGGTCCGCGGCGCTCACGTCGAACGTGCCGCAGGCCGTGGGCCCCTCCTCGTAGCCCGTCATGAACCACCGCTGCCGCTGCTCCGAGCTGCCGTGCGTGAACCGCTCGGGGTTCACGTCGACGCCCGCCGACTCCATGATGTGATCGTCGCCGACCGCAGCGGCTGCGCTCATCGCATCGTCGATCTGCTGCTGCGTGACCGGCTTCAAGAACGTCACGCCCTGGTCGTCGGTGGTCGTGGACGCGGCCTGCACCCACGCGCCCGCGAAGCAGTCCGCCTGCAGTTCGAGGCGCACGGAGCCCGACGCGGGGCCCGTCTCGCGACCCGTGCTCTGCAACGAGCCGATCAGGTTCGAGATGTGATGGCCCCACTCGTGCGCCAGCACGTACATCTGCGCGAGCGAGCCGTCTGACGCGCCGTACTCTCCCGAGAGGGTGTCGAAGAACGCGACGTCGATGTAGATGGTCTCGTCGGCCGGGCAGTAGAACGGGCCGGTCGCGGCCGACGCCGCACCGCAGCCCGACTGCGTCTGCCCGTCGAACAGGATCACGGGGCCGGGCGAGCGGTAGTTGCCGACCTCGCCCGCCCAGAAGCGATCGAGCGAATCGGCGGTCGCGTTCATGCGGCACTCGTCGTCGGTGTTCGCATCAGCCCCGCTCTTGCACGCGTCGAGCACCACCTCCGACTGCTCCGACGTCGTGCCGCCGCCCACCGCCTGCTGCACCGCGGGGGCGAACGGGGTCAGGTCGAAGCCGAGCAGCTGCGAGCCGAGCGCGAGCAGCAGGGCGATGCCGATGCCGCCTCCGGCGACCATCCCGCCGGTTCGTGCGCCCCGGCGCTTGCGCACCTTGCTGTTGTCGATGCGCACGTTGTCGTTGAACGTCATGGCTCCCCCACCGTCACTCGCGGACCGTGCCCGTGTCGGCCCGCCCGAGATGCTTCAGAGTGTACTGCGCCGGCGCGGGCGCCTTCGCGAGCGGGGTCACTTCGGGAGGGTGTTGCGGGCCCGCACACGCGCAACACGCTCCCGAAGCGACCCCGCTCGCACGACCCCGCTCGCACAACCCCGCTCGCACCGCCCACCGCCGCTCGCTCAACCGACCGCCGTTCGCACGACCGCCGAGCGCATTACCGTCGCGCCGCCGCCCCGCCTCCGAGCGGCGGCCTAAAAGATCGACCAACCGGTGCGCGACGTGAGCTCGTCGAGCGCCGCCATGCCGATCAGCGAGTTGCCCGAGGAGTCGAGCCCCGGGCCCCACACGCAGATCGAACACACGTCGGGCACGACCGCGAGAATGCCGCCCCCCACGCCCGATTTACCGGGCAGGCCGACGCGGTACGCGAACTCGCCCGCCGCGTCGTAGAAGCCCGAGGTGAGCATGACGGCGTTCATCCGCTTCGTCTGGTTGCCGCTGAGCAGCAGCCTGCCGTCCGCGCTCTCGCCGCGCCGAGCGAGAAAGGCGCCCGCCGCCGCGAGGTCGGCGCAGCTCATCGCGATGGAGCACTGGCGCACGTACCGGTCGAGCACCGCGTCCACGTCGTTGATGAGGTTGCCGAAGCTCCGCAGCAGGTGCGCGATCGACGAGTTGCGGTCGGCGTGCGCGAGCTCCGATGCCGCGGTGAGCGCGTCGATCGAGATGTCGGGGTTGCCCGACTCGGTGCGCACGAAGTCGAGCACCGGGTCGTCGGCGTCGGGCGTGAGCGACAGCAGGTGGTCGGCGACGACGAGCGCGCCGGCGTTCATGAACGGGTTGCGGGGAATGCCGCGCTTGTACTCGAGCTGCGCCAGCGAGTTGAACGCCGCTCCCGAGGGCTCGCGATCCACACGCTGCCAGATCTCATCGCCGTCGCCGGCGATCACGAGCGCCAGCGAGAAGACCTTCGAGATGCTCTGGATCGAGAATTCGACATCGGCATCGCCCGAGGAGCACTGGGTGCCGTCGGTCATCATGACGGAGATGCCGAAGTGATCGGGGTTCACCGCCGCGAGGCGCGGGATGTAGTCGGCGACGCTGCCCGAGCCGATGAGCGGGCGCACGGCCTCGTGCACGTCGTCGAGGATCTCCTGGAGGTCGACGGGCATCTGAGCGCTCACGCCGCGAAGCGATCGGTGGCGCGCACGAGCGCGTCGACGATGCCGGGCTCGCTCGCCGCATGCCCCGCATCGGGAATCATCTCGAAGTGCGCTTCGGGCCAGGCCCGGTGCAGGTCCCACGCCGTCTCGGGCGGCGTGCACGCGTCGTAGCGCCCCTGCACGATGACGCCCGGGATGCCGGCGAGCTTCGCGGCAGCATCGCGGATCAGCTGCCCCTCCTCGAGCCACCCCGCGTTCGAGAAGTAGTGGTTCTCGATCCGCGCGAACGCGACGGCGCTCGCCTCGTCCGCCCGCGCCTCCGCGATGCCCTCGAGGTCGGGGAAGAGCCTGATCGTCGAGTTCTCCCAGACGGTCCACGCGACCCCGGCGGGCACGTGCACCGACGGATCCGCATCGAAGAGGCGGCGGTGATAGGCGGCGACGAGGTCGTCGCGCTCCGCCTCGGGAATGACCGCGAGGTACTCCTCCCACATGTCGGGGAAGAGGTGCGACGCCCCCTCCTGGTAGAACCAGCGGATCTCACTGGCGCGCAGCGTGAAGATGCCGCGCAGCACGAGCTCCGTCACCCGCTGCGGGTGGGTCTGGGCGTACGCGAGCGCGAGGGTCGAGCCCCAGGATCCGCCGAAGACCTGCCAGCGTTCGATGCCGAGCGACTCGCGCAGCCGCTCGATGTCGGCGACGAGATGCCAGGTGGTGTTCGTCGAGAGGTCGGCGTCGGGCGCGCTCGCGTGCGGCACGCTGCGCCCGCAGCCGCGCTGGTCGAACAGCACGATGCGGTAGCGCTCGGGATCGAAGAAGCGTCGATGGTCGGGCGCGCAGCCGCCGCCCGGGCCGCCGTGGAGGAACACGACCGGCTTCCCGTCGGGATTGCCGCACGCCTCCCAGTAGATGGAGTGGCCGTCGCCGACGTCGAGCATGCCCTCCGCGTAGGGCTCGATGGCGGGGTACAGGTCTCGCAGCGCTTCGCTCATGCCTCCACCCTAACGAGCGGCGGGCGGCCCGGGCTCAGCTCGCCTGCGCCTGATCGGCGGACCGGAGCTCGGCCTCCTGCTGCCGCCGGCGCAGTTCCTTCTCGTGCACGGGCCAGGTGCCGGCGGCGCGCTGCGCCTCGACGTAGTCGTGCGCTTCCTGCTGCCGCTCCGCCTCGATGCCGGTCGCGATCTCGGCGCGCAGCAGTTCGGGGGTGAGCCCGAACGGCTCGATCAGGTCGAGCGCGTGCGGGCGCAGCCGCGAGATGAGGCGGTCGACGTACGCCGTCACCGATTCGGCGCGGTGCGGGGAGATGCGCCCGGCGGTGAGGTACCAGGCGGCGTTGCGCTCGATGATGCCGAGGCCGAAGAGGTCTCGCAGCCAGGTCAGCACCTGGCGCGAGCCGGCGTCGGTGATCTTCTCGATCGCGTCGGTGAACGCCTCCCACTGCAACAGCTCCCCGTGCGCGCGAGCCGCCTCGATGAGCTTGTGCTGCTGCGCGTTGAACGCGTTCTCATTGGCGATCGCGCGGGCGCGTCGATCGTCCTTCGCAATGCCCTTCGTGGCGTCGCGCAGCGCGAGTGCGATCTCGCCGATCATGGTCTGCACGCGATCCGCGAGCAGTTGCCGCTGCGCCTGCGGCGAGCGCATGCTCTCGATCGAGCGGGCGACCTGCCCGAAGTCGGCGATGCTCTGCCCGACGACGCGGAGGCCGAAGCGGCTGACGCGGTTGCCGATCTGGCTGGCGGCGGCGCGCGCGAGCGTTGCACGGTCGGCGTTCTTGAACTGCGCGGCGTAGTCGCTGAGGAGGCGCTTGCCGACGAGTTGCAGCAGCACGTTGTTGTCGCCCTCGAAGGTCACGTAGATGTCGAGGTCGGCGCGCAGGCCGACGATGCGGTTCTTCGCGATGAACCCGGCGCCGCCGCAGGCCTCACGGGCCTCCTGCAGGGTGTCGAGCGCGGCCCAGGTCGACAGCGGCTTGAACGCCGCCGCGAGCGTTTCGAGGTCCTCGCGGTTCTCGTCGGTGTCCTTCGCCCCCGAGAACACCTCGTCGAAGACGGTCAGCAGGCGCTCGTCGGCGAACTGCATGGCGTACGTCTGCGCGAGGCGCGGGATGAGGCGTCGCTGGTGCAGGCCGTAGTCGAGCAGCACGGTCTCGCGCCCGGATGCTCCGGGGAACTGGCGGCGCTCGCTGCCGTACCGGATCGCGATGCCGAGGGCGGCCTGCATGGCGCGCACCGCCGATCCGTCGAGCGAGACGCGGCCCTGCACGAGCGTGCCGATCATCGTGAAGAAGCGACGGCCGGGGCTGTCGATCTCGGAGGAGTAGGTGCCGTCGGCCGCGACGTCGCCGTACCGGTTGAGCAGGTTCTCGCGCGGCACGCGCACGCGCGTGAAGTGCAGGCGCCCGTTGTCGATCCCGTTGAGGCCGCCCTTGACGCCGTCGTCCTCGCTGCCGACGCCGGGCAGCATCTCCCCCTCGGGCGTGCGGATCGGCACGTAAAAGGCGTGCACGCCGTGATTCACTCCGCGGGTGATGAGCTGCGCGAACACCACGGCGGCGCGGCCGTGCAGGGCGGCATTGCCGAGGTAGTCCTTCCACGCGCCGGCGAACGGCGTGTGGATCTCGAACTCCTCGGTCTCCGGATCGTACGTGGCCGTGGTGCCGATCGATGCGACGTCGGAGCCGTGCCCGATCTCGGTCATCGCGAATGCGCCCGGCGTCTGCAGGCTGATGACGTCGGGCAGCCACCGCTCGTGGTGCTTCGCGGTGCCGAGGTGCAGGATCGCGGCGCCGAACAGGCCCCACTGCACACCGCTCTTGATCTGCAGCGAGGGATCGGCGAGCACCAGTTCCTGGAATGCCGCGATGTTGCCGCCGTGGTTGTCGCTCCCGCCGACCGCTGCGGGGAAGGCGCGCTGGATCGCGCCCGCTTCGACGAGGATGCTCAGCTGTTCGAGCACCCGCTCCCGGTGGTCGCTCATGGACTGCCCGGGGATGGTGTGCAGCCGCGGGTCGGCCGCCAGCTTCCGCGACTCGAGCCGCTCGGTCTTCCACTTGCCGAGGAGCGCGTCGCTCACGACGGCGGGATCGATTCGGGGGTGGGACGATGCGCTGAGGTCGGCCATCGGAACTCCTTCGAAGATGACGAGCGGGGCGGCCCGGGCCTACCGGGCCCCGAATTGCTGTCAGCCTAGAGTCGCGCGACGGCACTGCCAAGCGATGGGCGGTGCCCCCACAAACCGGCGCACCGAGGTCACGGGAATCTATTGTGCCCTTCCTCTAAAACGAGCCCCTTAGCACTGGCGGGTTCGTCAACCGCGCGTCGTCGCCCCGGTGGAGCCCGGTGCGGCCTCGCCGAAGAAGGACGGGCTGATCCCCGCCTCATCGAGCATCTCGCGTGTGCGCGCCTCGCGCGACGGCGGGATCACGAGCACCGCGCTGCCCGCCGTGCCCGCGCGGCCCGTACGGCCGGTGCGGTGGAGGTACCCCTTGGCGTCCTCCGGCGCATCGGCCTGCACCACGAGATCGACGGCGTCGATGTGGAGGCCGCGCGCCGCGACGTCGGTGGCGACGAGCACGCGCGCCCGGCCCGAGGCGAACTTCGCGAGGTTGAGCTCGCGCCGGGCCTGGCTGAGGTTGCCGTGAAGCGCGGTGACCGTGATGCCGGCGGCGCCGAGCATCTCGGCCGTCTGCTCGGCGGAGGTGCGGGTGCGGCAGAACACGATCGTTCGCCCCCCGCCAGCGGCGAGTTCGACGAGCACCTCGTCCTTCTGCGCGCGCTGCACGACGAGCACGCGGTGATCCACCGGCATCGCCGCGGCCTCCTCGGCCTCGTGCACCGCCGGGTCGGAGAGGAACTCCCCGATGAGCGCCGACACAGATGTGTCGAGGGTCGCGGAGAACAGCAGGCGCTGGCCGCCGCGCACGGTGTGCCGCAGCACGCGCTGCACGGGTTCGAGGAACCCGAGGTCACACATGTGATCGGCCTCGTCGATGACGGAGACGAGCACCTCGCGCAGGTCGAGGCGTCGTCGGGCGACGAGATCCTCGACCCGCCCCGGGGTGCCGATGATGATGTCGGCGCCGCGTTCGAGCGCGTGGATCTGGGGGTCGACGGGCATCCCGCCGACGAGCTGCGCCGTGTAGAAGCCCACCGATCGGGCGAGGGGCTGCACCGTGCGGTCGATCTGCAGCGCCAGCTCGCGGGTCGGGGCGAGGATCAGCGCCTTCGGCTTCCGCGTCGCGCCCCGGGCCTCGCGCACGCCCCGCTGCTTCCGCGCCTGCGCGGGCTTCGGGTCCGATGCGAACGCGCCCTGCCCCTTCAGGCGCAGCAGGCGCTCGACGAGCGCCGCCCCGAAGGCGATCGTCTTGCCGGAACCGGTGCGCGCGCGCCCGAGCACGTCGCGGCCCGCGACGGCGTCGGGGATCGTCGCCGCCTGGATCGGGAACGGCCTCTCGGCCCCGAGCTCCCCGAGCACCCGGATGAGGTTGCCTCCGAGCCCGAGGTCGGCGAACGCCAGCCCGGCCGCATCCGCAGCGGTCGTGCGCCGGGCCTCGAGCCGCTGCGGCAGCGCTGCCGGGCGGCGGGTGTCCCGCCGGTTCTCGGCGGATCGCGATGCCGTCGTGTCCGCTTTCGCTGCGCGCCCCGCTGACCGGGCGGGCTGCCGCCGCGGGGCGGCGGATTGCGACCGCTCGGCGCGGTCCTCCGCGGGCGCCGTCGGCCGTCCGCGGCGCGGTTCGGCGCTCCCCGCGCTTCCGGCGCGCTTCGGCTTGCGGTGGGGATCATAATCGGCGGGAGGCTTGAACCCGCCGCCTCGCTTCCGCGCCACGATCAGCGCGCGTTCCCGGGAGGGGTTCCCGGCGTCTCATCCGGGGCGTCGCCCGAGCCCGGGTCGGTCTTCGGGCTCGCGGAGCGCTCCGCCTCGTCGACCTCCTGGGTGGCCTGCCACAAGAGCTGCTCCCAGTCGAGCTCCCCCGTGATCGGAGGTGCCGGTTCGGCCCGCGCCGATTCGGCCTCGGGGTCGCTCGCCGCATCGGGCGTCGGCGCGTGAGCCGGTGCCGATGCCGGGCCGGGTTGCGGCTCGGCATCCGGTTCGGAGTCGGCCGCGGACTCCGGCGCCGGTTCGGGCTCCGGCGCTGCCGACGCGGTCGGCGCGGATACCGAGACCGGTGCGGGGAGCGGCTCGGTCTCTCCGGGCGCGGCCGACTCCGGCCCGGGCGCGTCGTGCCCGGTCGAGGCAGGGTCGACCGAGGCGGGGTCGTTCGAGGCGTCGCCTGCGGCGACCGGCCCGTCGGTGAAGAGCGGGCTCACCGCGTGATCGGCGCCGCGGCGCTCCTGCGACGCGGGCTCGGTGCTCGGTCCGTGCGCCGGTGCCGCGTGATCCGCTGGCTCGTCGAATCCGAGATCGGCGAGCGGATTGTCGTCACCGGTGAAGCCCAGCTCGTCGAGAGCGAGCGACATCTGCTCGGTGGCCGGCCCCATGGGCTCGTTCACCGCGGCGGGCTCGATGGTGACCGGGGCCTCCGGCGCCGCCGGATCGGTCTTCTTCGGCTCGGATGCGGAAGGTGCGTCGCCCGGTGACTCCGCATCCCATTCCGCCGCCGCAGATCGGCCAGCCCGCGGCCGCTCGGCCTGCTCGGGGATGCCGTGGGCGGGGGTCGACTCTCGCAGCATCGGCGCCTCGGTGCTCTCGGGCGCCTCGGTCGTCACTGCCGCCTCTGCCGCCTCGGTCGTCTCCGCCGCCTCCGCCGCCTCGGTGATCCCGCGCGGGGCGTGGGGCTCCGAGTGTGCGATCGGGTCCTCCTGCGACGGGAGCGCCACGGCGCTCACGGGCACCGCCGGCTCACCTGACGCCGGCACCGCGGGAACAGGTGCAGCGGGCGTCGGGGGCACTGCGGGGTCGGCGGCATGGGTGGCATGCGCGCCGCTTCCCGAGACCGCCGCCGCACTCTCCGCGCGAGCTCGGGAGTCGCCGCCCGATGCGGCACCGCGCCTGCGGCGCACTCCGAGCACGGAGCCGGAACCGGCGCCGACGCCCGATGCGACGGCCGCCGCAGCGCCCGCACCTGCACCCGCACCTGCGACAGCACCGGCACCGGCACCGGCGAGCGCGGGGCCCGCGTCGGGAGCCGGGCTGCGCCGGCGGCGCACCGGGCCTCCGCGCTTCGGCCCGCCCTCGCGGCGACGCTCCACCAGGTAGTACAGGGTGGGGAGCACGACGAGGGTCAGCACCGTCGACGACAGCAGTCCGCCGATCACGACGACGGCGAGCGGCTGCGAGATGAAGCCGCCCTTGCCGGTGATGCCGAGCGCCATCGGGGTGAGCGCCAGGATGGTGGCGAGCGCCGTCATCACGATCGGCCGGAGACGCTGCAGGGAGCCGTGCAGCACGGCGTCGCGCAGCGCATCCCCGCGCATCCGGTACTGATTCACGAGGTCGATGAGCACGATGGCGTTCGTCACGACGATGCCGATGAGCATCAGCACGCCGATGAGCGAGGCGACGCCGAGCGGGATCCCGGTGACGATGAGCAGCAGGATCGCCCCGGTGGCGGCGAACGGCACCGAGATGAGCAGCAGCAGCGGCTGCAGCAGGCTGCGGAAGGTCGCGACCATCACCACGTAGACGATCAGAATCGCGGCGAGCAGTGCGATGCCGAGCTGCTGGAAGGCGTCGGCCTGCTGCGACAGCACCCCTCCGACGCTCGCGCTCGCCCCGTCGGGCAGCTCGAGCGATTCGAGGGCGGCCGTCACCTCGGTGCTCGCGGTGCCCAGATCGTCGCCCTTCGGCAGCGCCGAGACGGTCACGGATCGCACGCCGTCGGCCGTGCGCACGGTCACCGGCCCGTCGGCGACCTCGACCGTGGCGAGACTGCTCAGCGGCTGGGAGCCGGTAGCGGTCTGGATCGGCAGCGCCGCGACGCCCGCCTGATCGGTCGGGGCGGCCGCGTTCGCGAGGTACACGGAGACGGTCGTGGCGTCCATCGAGATCTGCCCGATCTGCGCGGGCTGCATCTGCTGGGTGACCTGCCCCGCGACGCCGGCCTCGCTGAGGCCGAGTTCGGCGGCGCGCGCACGGTCGACGGCGATGCGCAGGAACGCGCGCGACTGCCCGAGATCGCTCTCGACCTGCTGCAGACTCGGCTCGTCCCGCAGCGCGGCGACGACGGCGTCGCTCGCCTGGGCGAGCGTCTCCTGATCGGGAGCCGTGACGTCGACCTCGATCGCGCTCGACGAGGTCACCCCGCCGCCGGACTGCCCGAGGGAGAACTCCCCGGCACCCTCCAGCTGATCGACCGCGGCGCGGATGTCGTCCTGCGCCTGCGCCTGATCGGCGTCGGGGTCGGTGGTGATCGAGTAGTTCACCGTGCCGTCGCCGCCGCCCCCGAAGAGCGCGGCCGCGCCGCCGGCGCTGCCGATCGTCACCTGCACGCTCTCGATCGCCGTCACGTCGTTCAGCGCCTGCTCGACGCTCTCCGCCTGCGTGAGCTGCGCATCGAGGCTGGTGCCGGGGGCGAGGGTCTGCACCAGTCCGACCGAGTTCTGCTCGTCGGATCCGAGGAAGCTCGTCTTCATGAGCGGGCTCGCCGCGACGGTGCCGCCGAACACGACCACGGCGATGAGCAGCGTGATCGCGGGCCGGCGCAGCGTCCACTCGATGATGGGCCGGTAGCCGCGCTGAAGTGCCGTGGGGTGCTCGTCGATCTCCTCGGCCGAGCTGCGCGCCGAGGCCTCCGCGGCGTCGCTCTCCGTTCCGCTGCCGGCCGTGACGAAGCCTTGGCGACGGCGCGACGGGCCGGTGCGCAGGAACCAGTAGGCGAGCACGGGCACGATGGTGAGCGAGACGAGCAGCGAGGCGACGAGCGCGATCGTCACGGTGAAGGCGAAGGGGCGGAACAGCTCCCCGACCATGCCTGCGACGAATGCCATCGGCAGGAACACGGCGACGGTGGTGACCGTCGAGGCGGTGATCGCGCCGGCGACCTCGCGCACCGCTCGGATGATCACGGCGGAGCGATCGCCGCCGTCCGCGAGGTGGCGCTTGATGTTCTCGATGACGACGATCGAGTCGTCGACCACTCGGCCGATCGAGATCGTGAGCGCGCCGAGCGTCAGCAGGTTGAGCGTGTAGTCCGCGAAGTTCAGCCCGACGAAGGTGAGCAGCACCGAGGTGGGGATCGAGATGGCGGTCACGAGCGTGGCCCGGATCGACATGAGGAAGACGAGGATCACGAGCACCGCGAAGACGAGGCCGAGCAGCCCCTCCGTCGTGAGCGTCTCGATCGACTGCTCCACGTACGGCGCCTGATCGAAGATCACGGTCAGCTGCGCGCCGCCGAGCTGATCCTGCAGCTCGTCGAGCTGCTCCTGCACCGCGTGCGACACGTCCACGGTGTTCGCCGCGGAGGTCTTCGTGACGCCGATGGTGAGCGCGGGCGCTCCGTCGACGCGCGAGATGCTCTGCTCGGGGCCGGGCTCGAGGCGCACCTCGGCGACCTCCCCGATGGTCGCGGGGGCGGCGGGCTCCGGCGGCTCGATCTCGAACTGGCCCGGGATCTCGGGCTGCTCCTGCGGGGGCGCGAGCTGCTCGGCGCTCAACGCGATCGGCAGAGCCGCGATCTCCTCCGCCGACTGCAGCTCCGTTCCCGCCTGCACGGCGAGCGTACGATCCCCCTCGGTGATCGAGCCCGCGGCGATCAGCACCCCGCTCTGCTGCAGCGTGTCGGTGATGGTCTGCGGGCTGAGTCCGCGCTCGGCGAGCGCGTCGAGGTTCGGCTGGATGGTGATGCGCTCCGGCCGCGCTCCGCTCAGCTGGGCGTCGCGCACGCCGTCGATGTCGGTGAGCTCGGGCACGGCGACGCGCTCCACGAGGTCGGCCGTCGACTGCAGGTCCTCGCCCTCCGCGGGCGTCACCGCGATCTGGATCACCGGGAAGTCGTCGATCGTTCCCGAGAGCACCTGGGTGTCCGCCGATTCGGGCAGGGTCTGCGAGATGCGGCTGATCGCCCGCTCGACCTTCTGCTCCGTCGCGGCGAGGTCGACGCCGTACGTGAACTCGGCGAGCACCGTCGAGGTTCCGGTGCTCGAGGTCGCCGACGACGATTCGAGCTGCGGCACTCCGCGCAGGGCGGTCTCGATCGGCGTCGAGACGTCGTTGTTGACGACCTCGGGCGAGGCACCGGGGTAGCTCGTCACGACCGCGATCGTGGGGAACTGCACCGACGGCATGAGTTCCTGTTTCAGCGAGCCCGCGCCGATCACCCCGAACACTGCCGCGACGATCGTGACGAGCGCGATCAGCGCGCGGTTCTTGAGGCTCAGCGCCGTGAGGAGGTGCATGGGCTCGATTATCCCATGCGGCCGCTTCGGCGATGCAGGCGTTCGCTGGCCCCGGCTGCGGTGCAGAGGGGATAATACTGGAATGCCGCAGCCCCGCACCCGCCGAACGCTCGGTGCCGTCTCCCCCGCAGACTTCCAGCGCCTCGACGAGCTCCGGCGCATGCAGGCGATCGCCGTCGGTCTCCTCATCGCGATGGCCGTGGTGTTCGTCGTGTCGTTCATCCTGCAGGCGCGCTACCCGGGCTGGGGGTTCGTGCGCGCGGCCAGCGAGGGCGGCATGGTGGGCGCACTGGCCGACTGGTTCGCGGTCACCGCGCTCTTCCGGCACCCGCTCGGGCTCAAGATTCCGCACACCAATCTCATCTCGCAGAAGAAGGACGACATCGGCGAGGGGCTCGGCTCGTTCGTCGAGGAGAACTTCCTGGCCGACGAGGTGGTCCACGGCAAGCTCGCCGAGATCAGCGGCGCGCGGCGGGCCGGCGAGTGGCTGTCGGATCGCCGCAACGCCGAGCGGGTGAGCGCGATGGCGGCCTCGGCCGGCCTCGGCACGCTGGCCGTGCTCGACGACGACGACGTGCAGGAGCTCGTGGAGGTGCTCGTGCGGCGGCACGTGATCGACCCCGAGTGGAGCCCGCTGATCGGGCGAGCCGCAGAGTCGTTCGTGTCGGGCGGCCACCACGAGGCGCTGCTCGACATCGCGGCGGAGCGCCTCGAGGGGTGGCTGGTCGAGCACCCCGACGCGTTCGACCGGGTCGTGTCGTCGCGCCTGCCGTCCTGGATGCCGGGCATCGTCGACCGGTTCGTCGACCATCGGCTGCACGCGGAGGCGGTGCGCTTCGTGCAGAGCGTCGCCGCGGAGCGCGACCACCCCTTCCGCATCGCGGTGAGCAAGTTCCTCGCCGATCTCGCGGGCGACCTGCAGACGCAGGAGCGGCTGCAGGGGCAGCTGGAGGCGTTCAAGCACGGCGTCTTCGACAGCCCGCGCATCCGAGCGCTCGCTCAGAGCACCTGGCGCACCGCCCGGGCGGCGCTCGTCGAGATGCTCGAGGATCCGGCGAGCGACCTGCGCGTGCGCATGGTGCGCGCCGCAGAGGATTTCGGCGGCAAACTGCAGGAGGATGCGACGCTCCAGTACAAGATCGACGTCTGGGTGATGGAGGTGGTGGAGCGTCTCGTGCGCACGTACCGTCATGATCTCGCGAACGTCATCTCGGAGACCGTGCAGCGGTGGGATGCGCGCGAGGCCGCGGAGAAGATCGAGCTGCAGGTCGGCAGGGATCTGCAGTTCATCCGCATCAACGGCACGGTCGTGGGCTCGCTCGCCGGCCTGACGATCTACGCGGTCGCCACGTGGGTGGTGGCGCCGCTCGCCGGCGTCTCCCATTGAGCGGCGGACGGGGCGGCGCGGCGCGCGTCGGCGGGAGACGGCGCGGAGCGCGTCAGCGGTAGACGACGGGGAGCAGCAGGTCCTGCACGCGATCGGCGCTCGCGGTGTGGTCGGCGCGGGTCGCGATCGCGCACCGCGTCTGGCGGCAGTCGAGGCCCTCGCCGCTCGGGTCGGGCATGGTGAGCGCGACGGAGAAGCTCCCCGATTCGGCGTCCGCGTACCGGTGCGTGGCGAAGTTCCGCCAGGCCCAGTCGTCGGTCACCCACGCGCTCGTCAACCGGCTGGTGTCGACGTCACCCGACTCGGCGCCCTCCGGAATCCCGCCGAGGCAGGGCCCCGGCTTCTCGCCCGCCGTTTCCGGAATGGCGCAGACGGCGACGTATATGCCGATCCCGGCATCGAACCCCGATCCGTCGATGCGGAGCTCCTGCCCCGCCTCGATCGATCCGAGGTCGGCGGGTCCATCCTCATCGCTCGCCGACAGCACTCTGACGCGGCCGTCGGCGCCGCGCGCGGTGGTCTCCGACACCGTGCCCGACGGCACCTCCTGGCCCGACCCTCCGGCGCTGCGGTGCAGCAGGATGGGGGCGGCGACGGCGACGGCCGCGATGAGCGCGAGGGCGGCGACGGCGAGGAGCGCGACGAGCACGATTCGAGTGGGACGAGCGCGCATGGATGGCATGCCCACATGCTAACGCGCTGCATCCGTGGGGCGGGTTCATCATGCTAGAATCTGCACCATACGTCTATGAACTGGTATCTGCCTCGGGGGTGAACTCGCGGGGCCCGACTGTGTAAGGGGGTCACGCATGGGGCGCGGCCGTCAGAAGGCAAAGCACACCAAGGTCGCCAGGGAGCTGAAGTACTTCAGCCCCGACACGAACTATTCTGCGTTGCAACAGGAACTGTCAGCAGCAGAGGCGTCGCGCGTGCGCGAAGAGGACCCGTGGGCGGAGTACGCCAGCAAGTACAACGCTGACGACGACGACGAGGATTGACGCTCCACGCATCGTTCGCCGCTTCGTCGCAATGAGTCAGGGCCCCTCCACCGGAGGGGCCCTTACTCGTCGCCTCGGGGCCGGTCGACTCAGGCCCCCTTGCCCTGCGCGGCCACGGCAGCGGCACCCGCGGCGGCGGCCTCGGGGTCGAGGTACCGGCCCGGCCCTGCGGGCGTGCCGTCGGCCGCGATGTCGTAGACGAGCGGCATGCCCGTCGGAATGTTCACGCCCGCGATGTCGGTGTCGGAGATCCCGTCGAGGTGCTTCACGAGCGCACGCAGGGAGTTGCCGTGCGCCGTCACGAGCACTGTGCTGCCGGCGTTCAGGTCGGGCAGAATGCTCTGCTCCCAATAGGGCAGCATGCGCGCGATCACGTCTTTGAGGCACTCCGTCCGCGGCCGCTCGCCGTCGATGCCGGCGTACCGGGGGTCGTTCGCCTGCGACCACTCGCTCGCGTCGTCGAGCGCGGGCGGCGGCGTGTCGAACGACCGGCGCCACTCCATGAACTGCTCCTCGCCGTACTTCGCGAGCGTCTCCGCCTTGTCGAGACCCTGCAGTGCGCCGTAGTGGCGCTCGTTGAGCCGCCACGAACGGCGCACGGGAATCCAGAGACGGTCTGCGCTGTCGAGCGCGAGGTGCGCCGTCTGGATCGCGCGGCTCAGCAGCGAGGTGTGCAGCACGTCGGGCAGCAGGCCCGCCTCGGCGAGCAGTTCGCCGCCCCGCGCCGCCTCCGCACGCCCCTGGTCGGTGAGGCGCACATCGACCCAACCGGTGAACAGGTTCTTCTGGTTCCACTCGCTCTGCCCGTGACGGAGCAGGATCAACGTATTCGTCATGCGCCCCAGTCTATGGGGAGACGGGCATGGCTCGCCGTGCCGAGGAGCGCCGCCGGGCGGCGGTCAGATCCGCTTCAACCGCGGCACGGCGCGCGCCGCACCCGCACTCGCGGGCACGATTACCTCCTGCACGGCCGCGATCGGCTCGCCGGGATCCGCCTGCGGATCGTTCCCCTCGGCGCCGCCGCGCACCTCCAGCGGAGCGTCCTCGGGCACCGAGCGCTTGAGCAGCGCGAGCGCGATGCCGCCCCACTCGTGGTGCAGGGCGGCGCGCGTGATGCGCCCGACGGGCCGTGCGCCCGGCTCCGTCGCCGATCCCGCACCGGCGAAGACGAGCGCGCCGGCCACCGGCAGCTCCCCGCCAGTGCCGTCCAGGTGCAGCAGCGCGAGCCGGCGCGGCGGGTGGCCGAGGTTGTGCACCTTCGCGACGGTCTCCTGCCCCCGGTAGCACCCCTTCGTGAGGTGCACCGCGGTGCGCATCCAGTCGAGCTCATGCGGAATGGAGCGCTCGTCGACATCGCCCGCCTGCGACGGGCGCCACGCGCGCACCTCGAGGGCGTCGAGTGCGAGCAGCCCCGCAGCGCGCACGGCCCCGGAGCGCACGAGCCCGACCACGTCGACCAGGCGCTCGCGCGCGAAGACGAACTGGACGGCCGACCACTGCGCCCCCGCATGCTCCGTCTCGGTGCGTGCGTACTGCACCCCGCCGCGGGCGACCTCCGCCCAGGGGTCGCGCCACTCGACCGCGGGCCCGAGCGCGCGCACCGCGTCAGCAACCCGCCCGTCGAACGCCAGCACTGCCGCGTGCGTGCCGCTGCGATCCTCGACCTCGACCCGCAGCGCGAATCGCATCCGAGTGAGGAAGGCCGCGAGCGGTTCCGCCGATCCTGCGTCCACCAGCAGCCAGGTGCGCTCGCCGTCGTCGACGACGCGGGCCGCGTGCTCGATGCGTCCGTTGGCGTCGAGCAGCAGGGTCTCCGTGCTCTCGCCGGGCCGCAGGGCGAGGAGGTGCTGACTCGTCATCGAGTGCAGCCAGCTCAGGCGATCCGGCCCCGACACCACGACGATGCCGTGGTGCGAGAGGTCGACCACCGCCGCACCCGTTTCGAGGGCGCGCTGCTCGCTCAGCGGTTCGCCGTAGTGCCATGCGACCCCCGCTTCGGGGTCGGCGATGCGACCCGGGAGCGCCGCGAACGGGTTCACGGGGTGCTCGCCGCCCCCGGTTCCGATCTCGTGAACGCTCAGCGCTGGCCCTTGTAGAGCTTGTAGATGACCGTGCCGGAGACCCACGCGATCGAGAGCGAGGCGAGGCCGAGGAGACCGAGGTAGAAGAGTTCGAGTGCGAGAAGCATGGGGCCAGTCTACATCGCGCGCGACGCCGCGTCTCGGCTAGACGATCAGCCCGATGACGTCGATGATCGCGATGATGACGACCGAACCCGCGACGCTGAACGAGACCCGGGTGATGAACCCCTCGCGCTGCGCCGTGCCCAGCTGCAGCGCGAACGTGACGAGTGTCGAGACCCCCACCGCGAGCACGAGCCACGAGAAGCGGTCGTCGGCCTCGGTGAGCAGCGTGACCAGCACGCCCATGACGGCCGCGGCGACCCACGCCGCGATCAGCCGCGGCACATGCCAGGAGTGCGCCTCGGGCATCTCCGCGGCTTCAGGCGTCGTCTCGGTCATCAGGCCATTCTTCCACACGCGCCGTACGCTGCGACCGCCGTGAAACACGCGCGAAACGGGGGCGAAACAGGCCGCGCAGTACTATTTGGTGCAGGCCACGAGACGAGGAGGGGACGACGATGCAGCTGCTCTGCCTCTCAGACCGGGATCCGGCGGATTCGCTGCCCGGGCTCGATCTGCTCCCGCATGACGTGCGCACCTCCCCGCTCTCGCTCCGGGTGCCCGAGACCATGGCAGACCGCTTCGACGCCGTGCTCATCGACGGCACCCTCGATGCGCGCCGCGCCCGAGCCGCATGCCTCAGCATGGTCGACGGCAGCGAGACCCCGCGCGTCGTCATCCTGCCCGAGGTCGCACTCACGGCGCTGACGCCCGAATGGGGCGTGCAGGAGCTGCTCCTGCCGACCGCGAGCCCCGTCGAGATCGAACTGCGCCTCCGACTGCTCGAACGGCCGCAGGCAGCACCGCAGCCCGCGGCGGTGCAGGCGGCCGGCGTGATCATCGACGAGTCGAACTTCACCGCTCGCCTGTTCGGCCGCCCGCTCGACCTCACCTACAAGGAGTTCGAGCTGCTCCACTTCCTCGCCGGCAACCCGGGCCGCGTCTTCACCCGCGAGCAGCTGCTCAGCGAGGTCTGGGGCACCGACTACTTCGGCGGCACGCGCACGGTCGACGTGCACGTGCGGCGTCTGCGTGCGAAGCTGGGCGAACACGAGGGCCTGATCAGCACGGTTCGCGGAGTCGGGTACGGCTTCGCGCGGGCTCGCATCGAGGAGGAAGAGCCGGAATGACGCATCTCGAGTCGCACGCCGCAGCCCGCCCGTCCGACTTCGAGCTCGCCCGTCGCCTGATCGCGGCGGCCGAGGAGCACGACGGCCTCTCCCCCGTCTCGGATCAGGCCATGCTCGCGGCCGCGCAGGGCGAGCGCTCCCTCCGCCTCTTCCGCGTCGGCGCCGACGACGCCCCGGTGGCGGTCGGCATCGCCGGGCAGGGCGAGATCGACCTCGTCGTGCGCCCGGACGCCCGCGGGCAGGGGTACGGCTCCGCCGCACTCGCCGAGCTGCTCGCGCAGAGCGACGGGTCGGCGCTCGCATGGGCGCACGGGGAGAACCCCGCAGCCGAGGCGCTGCTCGCACGAGCCGGCTTCGCCCCGGTGCGATCGCTCTACCGGATGGCGCTCGACCCGGCGCTGCTCCCGCCGCACGACGCGCAGCTGCACGCGCTCCACGCCCCCGCGGGCTTCGAACTGCGCGCCTTCGACCCCGAGCAGCCCGAAGATGCGGCGCGCTGGGTGCGGGCGAATGCGGCGGCGTTCGCCACCCACCCCGAGCAGGGGCGCGTCACCGAAGCCGACTTCGCACTCATGCGCGCCGAGGAGTGGTTCGACCCCGACGACCTGCTGCTGCTCATCGACGAGACCGGCGAAGCGGCCGGATCGACCTGGGTGAAGACGCTGCACGGCCCCGAGGTCGAGACCGAGCTCTACGCGGTCGGCGTGCGACCCGAATACGCGGGCCGGGGCCTCGGCGCGCTGCTGCTCGACGCCACCCTGATCCGCATGGCGCAGCACCGGCCCAGCCGTGTCACGCTCTACGTCGACGGGGAGAACGAGCGCGCGGTGCGCATGTACGAGCGCGCGGGGTTCACCGTCGATTCACGCAGCCGCCAGTGGAGAACCGCCCCGGAGTCGGTGCCCGGTGCCACAATGGTCCCATGAACGATGAACCGCGCGACCACACCGATGTGCTGTCCGGGCTTCCCGCAGATCGGTACATCGACCGCGAGCTGAGCTGGCTCGACTTCAACCAGCGGGTGCTCGAGCTCGCGGAGGACGCGTCGACGCCCGTGCTCGAGCGCGCGAACTTCCTCGCGATCTTCGCCGCGAACCTCGACGAGTTCTTCATGGTGCGCGTCGCCGGGCTGCGCCGCCGCATCGTCACCGGCCTCGCCGTGCCGACCAACGTGGGGCGCGCGCCGACCGACGTGCTCGCCAACATCAACCGCCGGGCGTACGAGCTGCAGCTGCGCCACGCGGAGTGCTTCCGCGGCCAGGTGCAGCCCGCTCTCGCGGAGGCCGGTATCAAGATCGTCGACTGGGAGCAGCTCGACGACGCGGATCGCGAGATCCTCACCGACTACTACGAGCAGCGCATCTACCCCGTGCTCATGCCGCTCGCCGTGGACCCGGCGCACCCGTTCCCCTACATCTCGGGGCGCGCGCTGAACCTGTCGATCCGGGTGCGCAACCCGAACACCGACAAGATCGAGTTCGCCCGACTCAAGGTGCCGCAGATGATCCCGCGCTACGTGCGCGTCGACGGCCGCGAGAGCGTCGACGACGTGCGGTTCATCCCGCTCGAGGAGCTCATCGCGAATCAGCTCGACGGCCTGTTCCCCGGCATGGAGGTCATCGACCACCACGTCTTCCGCGTCACGC
Organism: Leucobacter chromiiresistens; assembly: GCF_001477055.1. GTDB lineage: Bacteria > Actinomycetota > Actinomycetes > Actinomycetales > Microbacteriaceae > Leucobacter > Leucobacter chromiiresistens_A. Next base: position 12,760 of record NZ_LDRK01000022.1, on the reverse strand, counting down.
GCAACGAGGACGTCGAGATCGAGGAGGACGAGACCGAGAATCTGATCCAGGCGCTCGAGAAGGAGCTGCTGCGGCGCCGCTTCGGCCCGCCCATCCGCCTCGAGATCTCCGACGACATGGACGAGGCGACACTCGACCTGCTCGTGCGCGAGTTCGACATCGACGAGCAGCAGGTCTACACGCTCCCGGCGCCGCTCGACCTCAGCGGCCTCTTCGCGCTGACCCGCGTGGCGCGGCCCGACCTGAAGTTCAAGCCGCACATCCCGGTGACGCACCCCCAGTTCCGCGTGAACACGCCGAGCGACAAGCTCGACACGTTCTCGGCGATCGCCCGCCGCGAGGTGCTCGTGCACCACCCCTACGAGTCGTTCGCGACCAGCGTGCAGGCCTTCGTCGAGCAGGCGGCCACCGACCCCGACGTGCTCGCGATCAAGCAGACCCTCTACCGCACCTCCGGCGACAGCCCCATCGTCGCCTCCCTCATCAAGGCGGCCGAAGCGGGCAAGCAGGTGCTCGCGCTCGTCGAGGTCAAGGCGCGCTTCGACGAGGAGGCGAACATCACGTGGGCCCGCAAGCTCGAGCAGGCCGGCGTGCACGTCGTCTACGGGCTCGTCGGGCTCAAGACGCACTGCAAGCTCGTGCACGTGATCCGCGAGGAGGGCGGCCGACTCGCGCACTACTGCCACATCGGCACCGGCAACTACAACCCGAAGACCAGTCGCATCTACGAGGACTTCGGCCTCTTCACCTCCTCGCCCGAGGTCGGCCGCGATGTGACGAAGCTCTTCAACGTGCTCTCGGGGTACGCCATCGAGACCGACTACGACCGGCTCCTCGTCGCCCCCCTGCAGCTGCGCAGCGGGCTGCTCGAGCGCATCGAGCGGGAGGCGGAGCACGCGCGCGCCGGCCGCCCGAGCGGGATCCGCCTCAAGGGCAACTCGATGGTCGACGAGGCCATCATCGACGCCCTGTACCGCGCGAGCCAGGCCGGTGTGCCGATCGACGTGTGGATGCGCGGCATCTGCTCGATCCGGGCGGAGGTTCCCGGGCTCTCCGACACGATCCGCGTGCGCTCCGTGCTCGGCCGCTACCTCGAGCACTCGCGCATCTACTCGTTCGAGAACGGCGGCGAGCGCGAGGTGTTCATCGGCAGCGCGGACCTCATGCATCGCAACCTCGACCGCCGCATCGAGGTGCTCGTGCGCCTCGACGAGCGAGACCATCTCGAGCGCATCTCGCGGTTCTTCGACTACGCGTTCAGCGACGACGTCTCCTCGTGGCGCATGCTGCCCGACGGCAGCTGGCACCGCACGGTGACGAACGAGGCCGGAGAGCCGCTGCCCGACCTGCAGGATCTCGTCATGCAGGATCGCACCGAAGCGCGGCGCGCGCGGAGAGCCCGGTGACGGAGGAGGTATTCGCTGCAGGCACGGTCTGCTGGACCCGGGAGACCCGCAGCGACGGGAGCGAGCGGGTGCTCGTGCTCGTCATCCACCGGCCGAAGCGCCGCGACGTCTCCTTCCCCAAGGGCAAGCTCGACCCGGGCGAGAGCCTGCCGCAGGCGGCCGTGCGCGAGACCCGCGAGGAGACCGGGCTGAAGGTGCGGCTCGACCAGCACCTCGGCACGATCCGCTACGACCTCAGCGGCAACCGCCGCAAGACCGTGCAGTACTGGGCGGCGCACGTGCCGCAGCGCACCGTGCGCGAGCTCGCGTTCCAGGCGAACGCCGAGGTCGACGCCATCGCGTGGGTACCCGTCGACGAGGTGCGCGACCAGCTCACCTACGCCGCGGATCGGGAGCTCTTCGACGTGTTCCTGAAGCTCGCGGCCCGCGACCTCATCGACAGCTTCTCCGTCACCCTGCTGCGACACGGCAAGGCGCTCCCGCGCGCGCAGAGCGACGAACCCGATCACCTGCGCCCGCTCACCGACTTCGGCCGGGCGCAGGCCGCAGCTCTCGTGCCCATCCTCGACGCCTTCGGGCCCCGCCGCCTCCACACCTCGACGGCCACGCGCTGCGTCGACACCATCGCACCGTACGCGCACCGGCGGCGCAAGGCGGTGCGCCAGACCGACGCCATCAGCCAGGACGCCTGGGATGCGGGCGAGCTCGACGGTCTGCGCGCGCTCGTCTCCGCCGTGGTCGCCCGGGGCAAGGACGCGCTGCTCTGCAGCCACCGGCCCGTGCTCCCCGACCTCGCCCGCGAGCTCGCCCTCGCGACCGGAAGCGAGCTCGGCGCCTACCTGGAGGAGGCCGCGACACTGCCGACCGCCGGCTTCTCCGTGTTCCACCTGTCGCGGCGACACCCGGGGGCCGGCATCCTCTCCGTCGAGACGTATCCGCTGAAGCACTGATCGGCGCACGCGTCGGACGGGGCGAGTTCACCTGTTGTTCACCCTCTGGCAGACCCCGCGTCATGCAGGATGCTTAGCGTGGTGCTGTGGTCGTTCGAGGCCATCACCCCATCCGTTTCCAGATTGGATCAATCTCAAGTGAAGCTCTCCGCAATCGCCAAGATCGCCGCCATCGGCGGTATTGCTGCACTCACGCTGACCTCCTGCGCCGCCAATGAAGGGGGCAGCGCCTCCGGAAGCGAAGACTCGGGTGCCACCTCGAGCCTCTCGGGCGAACTCGTCGGCGCCGGCGCCTCCTCGCAGGGCTCGGCGCAGGAGGTCTGGGTCGCCGGCTTCCAGACCGCCAACCCCGACGTCACGGTGAACTACGAGCCCTCCGGCTCCGGCGCGGGCCGCGAGACCTTCCAGCAGGGCGCGAGCGCCTTCGCCGGATCCGACCGCGCCTTCAAGACGGATGAGATCTCGGCCGGGCCCTTCGACGGATGCGCCACCGGCGACATCGTCGAGTTCCCGGCCTACATCTCCCCCATCGCCGTCATCTTCAACATCGAGGGCGTCGACTCGCTCAAGCTCGACGCGCCCACCGTCGCGAAGATCTTCTCGGGCGAGATCACCAGCTGGAACGATCCGGCCATCGCCGATCAGAACCCCGACGTCGAGCTGCCCGACAGCAACATCACCGCCGTGCACCGCTCCGACGACTCGGGCACTACGGGCAACTTCACCGAGTACCTCGCAGCCGCGGCCGCCGACGACTGGACCGTCGGGTCGATCGAGACCTGGCCGACCGAGTTCGGCGGCGAGGGCGCCCAGGGCACCTCGGGCGTCGTCAGCGCCGTCTCCAACGGCACCGGCACGATCGGCTACGCCGACGCGTCGCAGGCCGGCGACCTCGGCACCGTCGACATCAAGGTCGGCGACGAGTACGTGCCCTACTCCCCCGAGGCCGCAGCCGCGATCGTCGACGCCTCGTCGATGGAGGAGGGCCGCACCGAGGGCGACCTCGCGATCACCCTCGACCGCACCTCCACCGAGGAGGGCGTCTACCCGATCGTGCTCGTGAGCTACCTCATCGGCTGCGCCGAGTACGAGGACGCAGCCAACGCCGAGCTCGTGAAGTCGTACTTCAGCTACATCGTCAGCGAGGAGGGCCAGAACGCGGCTCAGGAATCCGCGGGCAACGCCCCGATCTCCGAGGATCTCCGCGGCCAGGTGCAGACCGCGATCGACTCGATCAGCTGATCGTGCAGGCGGGTGGGGGCGCGGTCGCACCGCGCCCCCACCCGCCGCTGATCGCCCCCCGGCGATCCTCCCAGTACCCCTCCCAGACCTCGGAGACTCAGTGACCGTCACTTCCGCCCCCGCCAAGCCGGTGCTCAGCCTCGGCGACCGCGTCTTCTCGCGCTCCGCGGTCTTCGCGGGCAGCATGATCCTCGTCACGCTCGCGGCCGTCGCGATCTTCCTCATCGTGCAAAGCATCCCCGCATTCGTCGCCACCGACGAGAGCGCCTCGCTGCTCACCAGCAACTTCTGGTCGTACGTGGGCCCGCTCGTGTTCGGCACCGTCTGGGCGGCCGCCCTCGCACTCCTCATCGCGCTGCCGCTCGCGATCGGCATCGCCCTCTTCATCTCGCATTACGCGCCGCGCCAGCTCGCGCAGGTGCTCGGCTACATCGTCGACCTGCTCGCCGCCGTGCCGAGCGTCGTCTTCGGCCTCTGGGGCATCGGGGTGCTCGCCCCCGCCGCGCGACCCGTCTTCGAGTGGCTCAACACCTACCTCGGCTGGATCCCGCTCTTCAGCGGCACCGTCAGCGGCACCGGCCGCACCATCCTGACCGCCGCGCTCGTGCTCGCCGTGATGATCCTGCCGATCATGACGGCGATCTGCCGCGAGGTCTTCCTGCAGGCCCCCGTGCTCCACGAGGAGGCGGCGCTCGCGCTCGGCGCGACCCGCTGGGAGATGATCCGCATGGCCGTGCTGCCCTTCGGCCGGCCCGGCATCATCTCCGCCGCTATGCTCGGCCTGGGCCGCGCCCTCGGCGAGACGATGGCCGTTGCCATGGTGCTCTCGGCCACCGGCCTCGTGACCTTCAAGCTGCTCACCTCCGAGAACCCCTCGACGATCGCGGCGAACATCGCCCTCTCCTTCCCCGAGGCCTACGGCGAGAACGTCAACGTGCTCATCGCCACCGGCCTCATCCTGTTCGTCGTCACCTTCCTGGTCAACGCGCTCGCCCGCTGGATCGTCAGCCGCCGCGCCGAGTTCTCCGCGGCGAACTGATGCTCCAGCAGACCGAATCGAAACAAGAGGGGACCACCTCCGTGGCCATCACCGTCCGCCCCGTTCGCGCGGGTTCCTCGCTCGCCGGCAACCGGCTGACGCGCCCCACTCCGTGGCTCGTGCTCGCCGGCTGCCTCGCGGCGTCGTTCGCGCTCTTCGGCCTGCTGGCCGCCTCCTCCGGCGACGACTTCTCCGTCGTCGGCTCCGTGCTCATCGCCGCCATCGCCTACGTCGCCGTGATCACGATCATGTCGGCCGCGGTCGAGGGCTCGCGCCAGGCCATGGATCGCTTCATCACCGCGATCGTGACCGGCGCCTTCCTGCTCGCCATGGTGCCGCTCGTGTCGGTCGCGATCACCGTCGTCTCGAACGGTCTCGCGCGCTTCGACGCGGAGTTCTTCAACTCCTCGATGCGCAACGTGACCGGTGAGGGCGGCGGCGCGCTGCACGCCATGGTCGGCACGCTGCTCATCACGCTCGCGGCGACGATCATCTCCGTGCCGCTCGGCCTGATGACCTCGATCTACCTCGTCGAGTACGGGCGCGGGCGGGTCGCGAAGACCATCACCTTCCTCGTCGACGTGATGACCGGCATCCCCTCCATCGTCGCCGGCCTCTTCGCCTACGCCGCCTTCGCGCTCTTCCTCGGTCCGGGCGTGCGCATGGGCATCGTCGGCGCCGTCGCGCTCTCGGTGCTGATGATCCCCGTCGTCGTCCGCTCGAGCGAGGAGATGCTGCGCCTCGTGCCCAATGAGCTGCGCGAGGCCTCGTACGCGCTCGGCGTGCCCAAGTGGCGCACCATCACCAAGGTCGTGCTGCCCACCTCCATCGCGGGCATCACCACCGGCATCATGCTGTCGATCGCCCGCGTCATCGGCGAGACGGCGCCGCTGCTCATCACCGCCGGCTTCACCGCGTCGATGAACTACAGCCTCTTCTCCGACCGCATGCAGTCGCTGCCGGTCTACGTGTACACGCAGTTCATGAACCAGGGCAATCCGGCTCAGGCGTTCGTCGACCGCGCCTGGGCCGCCGCGCTCGCCCTGATCCTCATCGTCATGGCGCTCAACCTGTTCGGCCGCCTCATCGCCCGCTGGTTCGCCCCCAAGACCGGCCGCTGAGCCGCTCCCCTCCCCCGCAGACTCCCAACGAAAGAACCACCATGTCGAAGCGCATCGAGGTCAAAGACCTCAACGTCTACTACTCGAAGTTCCTCGCGGTCGAGGGCGTCTCGATCAACATCGAGCCCCGCAGCGTCACCGCGTTCATCGGCCCGTCGGGCTGCGGCAAGTCGACCTTCCTGCGGACGCTGAACCGCATGCACGAGGTCATCCCCGGCGCGCGCGTCGAGGGCGAGGTGCTGCTCGACGGCGAGGATCTCTACGGCGCGGGCGTCGATCCCGTGCTCGTGCGCCGGCAGGTCGGCATGGTCTTCCAGCGCCCCAACCCGTTCCCCACGATGTCGATCCGCGACAACGTGCTCGCCGGCGTGCGCCTCAACGACCGCCGCATGTCGAAGGGCGACGCCGACGCCCTCGTCGAGAAGTCGCTGACCGGCGCCAACCTCTGGAACGAGGTGAAGGATCGCCTTGACAAGCCCGGCTCCGGCCTGTCGGGCGGCCAGCAGCAGCGCCTCTGCATCGCGCGCGCCATCGCGGTGTCGCCCGAGGTGCTCCTCATGGACGAGCCCTGCTCGGCGCTCGACCCGATCTCGACGCTCGCGATCGAGGATCTCATCGACCAGCTGAAGCAGGAGTACACGATCGTCATCGTGACCCACAACATGCAGCAGGCCTCGCGCGTCTCCGACCGCACCGCGTTCTTCAACATCGCGGGCACCGGCAAGCCCGGCAAGCTCATCGAGTACGACGACACCTCCACCATCTTCTCGACCCCCTCCGTGCAGGCGACCGAGGATTACGTCTCCGGCCGCTTCGGCTGAGATCGGGCGGCGGCGGGCGCCTCTCTCGCCGAGCCGCTGTGTCGCCGAGCCGCTGTGTCGCCGAGCCCGAGGGTTTCGCCCGAGGCTGCCGACATATCACGGCGAGAAACCCTCGCGCTCAGGCGAAACCCTCGGGCTCAGCGGGCGCGCGGCGGGTGTGCGACGGGCGGCGGGTGTGCGACGGACGGCGGCAGGCGGCGGCGCACCGCCGCCGCGATCACGCCTCGTCGCGGTTCGGCATCTCGTCGGCGTGCGGCATCCGGTCGCGGTCGTACGTGATCTCCGTGTAGCCGTGCGGCACCGGAACCCCGTCGGGGCCGATGTTCACGAAGACGATGCGCTCGATCGAGAGGATCGTCCTCCGCGTGATCATGTTGCGCACCACCGCGCGCATGGTGAGCGACGTGCGGCCGAACTCCGTGGCGACGAGTCCCATCTCGATGAGATCGCCCTGGCGCGCCGACGCCTCGAAGTTGATCTCCGAGATGAGCTTCGTCACGACGTGCGGGTTGCCGAGCTGGATGATGGCGTAGATGGCCGCCTCTTCATCGATCCAGCGCAGCAGGCTGCCGCCGAAGAGCGAGCCGTTCGCGTTCATGTCTTCCGGTCGCACCCACTTGCGCGTGGAGAAGTTGATGCCGTCTGCGTGCGCGTACTGAGATCTCATGCATCCGAGCTTAAGACGGGTGCGTTTCGAGAACGAGAACGGCGTGCGACGCGAGTGCCCGGCGCCGGAAGCGCCGCACACGAAAAGACCGAGCCGCAGAAACGCCTCTCGGCGGAAGGCCGCTCGAAGCGGCGAAAATTGGAGCCCGGGGTTACTGCGGCCCGGCGAAAACCAGTGTAGCGCAGGCCGGCGACGCCGCATCGGCGCGCCGTCAGCGGACGGCGAACGCCTACGACAGCGTGCCGTCGCGCCACCGGCGCGCGCCGGCGTGCAGGTCGCTCGCGAAGGTCGAGTAGCGCAGTGAGCGCGTCGTCAGCTCGGCGGCGTGCGCATCGTCGTGCAGGTCGCGCGCGTCGGCGAGGTCGGCGGCGCCGAGCGACATGATGCGGCAGTAGCTCGCTGCGCGATCCAGCGCTCCACCGAGATCCCCCGTGAAGACGCCGCGCAGGATCGTATCGCAGAGCTCCGCGATCGAGCCGGGGGTGACGGGCTCGGCCGCGCCGGCCACGACCGGGTCGATCGTCGATGCAGCGGCCGCGCCGCGCCTGAAGAGGTCGGCTGATCCTTCGGGATCCGAATCGACCACGCGGCGCAGCAGGTACAGACGCCAGAGCGCACCGGCGAGCGAGTGCGCGCTCTCCCCCGCCCAGAGCTCGGCGATGTCGTCGAGCCCGGTTCCCGAGGCGAGCCCGACGACGCGCTCGACCACGTCGGGGTCGGCGACGCTGCGCACCCGATCGAGGAGCGCCCACGACGTCTCCTGAGCGAGGCGGCGGGCGGCTTCCGGCTCGTCCGAGCCGATGATCCAGTCGAAGGTGAAGCTGGGCTGCAGTATGGGACGCTGGTGGTCGCGTGACATCGGCCTCTTTCGCGGTGGGTTGCTGGCGGGGGTGCTGCTTGCGGTGCTGCTGCGGACGCGGCGGGCGGGCGGCGGGGGTGCCGCGGGATCGCGGGCGCGGATCGCGGACCACGCGAGTCTACGCCGCTGGCCGCCCCGTCGCGCACAGCGAACCCGCGGACCGCGAGCGTATTCTGGAAGCTCCCGATGATTCACACTCGGCGTCGGATGCGCAACCCCCTCGGCTCAGCCGGTCAGAGATGGCACTGTGGATCGTGTTCCCGATTCTTCGGGAATCGGCCCCAACATCGAAGGAGGATTGCATGAGTGCATCGGACAAGATTTCGGCAGCAGGAGACAAGCTGAAGGGCAACGCCAAGGAGGCCGCAGGCCGGGTGACCGGTGACGACAGCAAGGTCGCCGAGGGCAAGCTCGATCAGGCCAAGGGAGACATGAAGCAGGCCGGCGCGAACGCCAAGGATTCTGCGAAGGATGTCTTCGACAACTAGACGTCGCAGTACCGCGAAGGCCCGGCACTCCTCACGGGGTGCCGGGCCTTCGTGCTGCCGTCGCGCTGCTGCGCTGCCATTCTTCGGTGCCCCCAGTAGGGATCGAACCTACGACCTGCGGATTAAAAGTCCGTAGCTCTACCGCTGAGCTATAGGGGCCAACCCGATCAGCTTAGCGGATCGGGGCACCCCGATTCATCGGGGCAAGGCCCCCGATCGGGGGTCAGTGGATGAAGAGCAGGAGCGCCGCGACGCCCACGAAGAGCGCCCCGAACACCGAGTTGAGCACGCGCTGCCCGCGAGCCGTCTCGGTGTAGCGCCGGAAGGGGCGCGCGGCGACCGCGAAGAATCCCCACATCACGATCACGTCGACGCCGACAGCGGTGGCGATGAGGATCAGGTACTGCGGCAGGATCGGGGCGTCGACGTCGATGAACTGCGGGATGAAGGCTAGGAAGAACACGATGGCCTTCGGGTTGAGCAGGTTCACCCAGAATCCGCGGCGGAGCATCGCGGTCCGGGTGGTGGCGCGGCGGGCGCCTTCGGCGTCGGCGGCCGGGGGCTGCGGTTTCGTGAAGATGAGACGCACGCCGAGGTAGACGAGGTACGCCGCGCCGATGTAGCGGATCGCGTTGAACAGCGCGGGGGTGTTCGCGACCAGCACGCCGACGCCCGCCGCGACGATCACGATGTGGGCGAGCAGCGCGAGCTCCTGACCGAGCACGCCCCAGATGGATCGACGCCAGCCGACCGCGAGCGCGTTCGACATGGTGTTGATGGCGCCCGCTCCGGGGGTGATGCAGATGACCACGGTGGCGGCGAGCAGGGAGAGCCAGATCGCGGGAGCCACCAGCACAGTGTAGCGGCGCGCGGGTGCTCGATTTTCGTCGGGCGCGGTTCGCCTGCTAGACTCAGACGCTGTCAGGGTCTGTGGCGCAGTTGGTAGCGCGTCTCGTTCGCAATGAGAAGGTCAGGGGTTCGATTCCCCTCAGATCCACCGAGCAGGGTCTCGACTCCACGGGAGTCGAGACCTTGTGCGTTGCGGCTCCAGTCGGCCGCCACCCCCGCGCTCACGCCACGGCGTCGACCTCCCGGCGCAGGCCCTCGGGCGCGACACCCACGGCCCACGCGGCGACGTCGGTGACGAAGTGGCGGAAGGCAGCGTGCGCGAAGTCCTCGAGATCGTTCGCGTAGGCGCCGACGCCGTCGATGGCGATGAAGATCCGGATGCAGGCGACGAGCGGATCGGGGCACGCGAACTCGCCGCTCGCGACGCCCTCACGGAGGATCGCCACCAGCGCGTCGCGGTCGAGCCGCTCCTGCTCGGCGACGGACCGCGCGAGTTCGGGGCGGAATCGCGAGAGGTTGCGCGCGTTGAGCCAGAATCGGGCGAGGTGGATCGCGTCGCCGCTCTCGACCCGGCGGATCATCGTGGCGAGACGCCGGGTGGGCGTGCCGGCCGAGTCGAAGAGGCCGCTTCGCTCGCTCGCGATCGCCCGTTCGAACGCTGCGATGACGAGCGCCTCCGAAGACGAGAAGTAGTGGTGCACGAGGCTCGGCTGCACGCCGAGGGGCTCGGCGACCGCGCGCAGGGTGACCGATTCGAGGCCGTGCGCGATCGCGATGCGGGCGGCGTGGTCGAGGATCTGCTCGCGCCGCCGGGCGGGCGTCTCGCGGCTCCTCGACGTGCCCGCGCGTGCCCCCATGCTCGGCAGTCTACGAGATGCCGATACCGCGCGCTATTGAAGTATGTTTCAATAGTGGTCGGAATCTCCCGACCGAAAGAGGATTTCAATGCCGAAATCGCCCCCGCTGCAATCCGCCGACCGGGCCTCGCGCCCTGAGACCCGCGGCATCGACCTGGTGCCCGAGACTGAACGGCACGGCCGCGCGCGCAGCCTGTTCGCGGTCTGGGCGGCCCCGAACGTGAGCGTGCTGAGCTTCACCATCGGAGCGTCGCTCACGCTGCTGCTGGGCCTCGAGATCTGGCAGGCCGTCCTCGTGATCGTCGCCGCGCAGCTGCTCTGGGCGCTCCCGGGAGTCGTGGCGATCAGCGGCCCGGCGGCGGGCACCTCCGGCTCCGTGATCCAGCGCGCGATCTACGGCGTGCGCGGCAACAGGATCGTGATCGCGGTGTACGGCTGGTTCATCTCGGGAGTGTTCCTCGCCCTGAACTGGGTCGCCTCGTCGTTCATGGGAGCGGAGCTGCTCATGCGATGGGGGTTCCCGGATCGGCTGACCGCGCTCATCCTCGTGTCGATCGCCGTCTCCGCCTGCACCGTGCTCATCGCCGTCTTCGGCCATGGGATGATCCTCCGCTCGTACACCTGGGTCACCACCGGTCTCACGCTGATCTTCGTCGCGGTGACGGCGTGCATCCTGCCGCGGATCGATCTCGGCTTCGCGCAGCCCGAGCCCCTCTCGGGCGCAGCGCTCTGGTCGAGCCTCTCGATCGGGTTCGCGATCCTCGCATCCACCCCGCTCTCATACTCGAACAGCGCCGACCTCGCGCGCTACCTGCCGCGCCACACGTCTGCGCGCAGCATCATCGCGGCGACCGGTCTGGGCGGCGCGCTGCCCAGTATCGTCCTCGTCTCCGTCGGCGCGCTCCTCGGCACCATCGTGACTCCGGCTGCGGCCGAGCAGGGCATCGAGTACGTGCTCCTCGAGCTGCTGCCCGGCTGGCTCGGACCGGTATTCGTGCTCGGCGTCATCGTCAACACGATCGCCCTCAACGGTATGACCACGTACACCGCGAGCATGGCGTTCCAGTCGATCGGGGTGCCGATCAGGCGCATCCCCTCCGCCATCCTCATCGGCGCCCTCGGCACCGGCTTCACGATCGTGCTCGTGCTCTCGACCAGTCTGCTCGGCGCGGTGAACCTGATGCTGCAGTTCCTCATCGTGATCTCGGCGCCGACGATGGCGGTGTACGCCACCGATGTCGTGCTGCGCCGCAACCGCTACGACGGCCTCGCCCTCTTCGACGAGCGGCCCGGCGCTGCCTACTGGTTCCGCGGAGGTTTCGGCGCGGCGGGGCTCATCGCGGTGGTCGCGGGCGGCGTCGCGGCGGCGCTCTGCGTCTCAACGGACGTGTGGACGGGCCCCATCGCCGTCGCGCTCGGCTTCATCGATCTCTCGGCTCCGGTGGGCGTGATCGTGTCCGCGGCGCTGTACGCAGTGCTCGCCCGTCGCGGAATACGCCGGGAGCGTGCAGCGGTCCGCTGAGACGTCGGCGGATCGCTGAGACGTCGGCGAATCGCTGTTGCGCTCAGCCGGCGTTGCGCCTCCGCCGCAGTACGGCGTCGAGATCGGGCATGCCCGCGGCGGTGTCGCCGACCACGCCCATGCTGCGGAGCCGGTTGCTCGCCTCCTGCTGCTGAGCGCGCAGCTCGCGCTGACGGGCCTGCTCGCGCACCCGAGCCTCATCCGCCGCCTGTGCCTGCTGGCGCGCCTGCTCCTCGGCTGCGGCCGACGCCGCCGCCGCGCGCGGGTCGGGGGTCGCCTCAGCGGCCTGCGCGAGCTGCCTGCGCACCTCGCGGAGCAGCATCGAGTCCGTCTGGTTCTCCTGCGGCGCCGGCCGTTCGGCGCGCGCCCGGGCGCGGGCTCGGGCGAGCTCGATGCGCTCGGCGGCGGCGCGCTGCGCCTCCGCGTGCGCCGCCGCTGCGGCTGCGTCGGAGGCCGTGTCGGGTGCGGCGACGTGCTGCGGCGCCGACTCGACGACCGCGGTCGCGATGGCCGTGGTGACCTGCTCGGCCGGCACCGCGCGCACGCGGGCGCGGCCCGGGGCGAGCAGCACGAGCGCTCCGCTCGACGCGGCGAAGAGCAGTGCGGCGCCGATCACCAGAGATGGCCCGCTCCCCCCGATCGCGAACCCCGCCCCGACGAGCAGCCCCACAAGTCCGAGCAGCGCTCCGAGCGCCGCGGTCGCGCGCACGCGCCGCGCCACCGGCCTGCGCAGTTTCGCCGAACGCTCGACCGCCGCCTGCTTGCGCTGCATCTGTCGAGCGCGAATCTCCGCACGCACCTGTTCTGCCTCCGCTTCTGCGAGCGCGGCTCGACGCTCCGCGTCCTGACGCTTCTGCGCGCTCGCAGAAGCCGCTCATGCCCGACCGCCTCCCGAGCCGTCGCCTCGAGACGCACCCCCTGCGGCACCCCCGTGGTCCC
>NZ_LDRK01000021.1 GCF_001477055.1 Leucobacter chromiiresistens | reverse complement strand
ACCACCCCCGCCGGCACCGCCCCGGAGGGCGACCGACGCGCGACACCGGACGCCCGCCGCGCGACGCCGGACGCCGCGGGCCTGCGCGTCGCCGTCGTGGGCGCCACCGGCAATGCGGGGACCGCCCTGCTGCGCGCACTCGCCGCCGCGCCCGGGGTGGCCTCGGTGCTCGGCATCGCCCGCCGCATGCCCGATCAGACGGTCGAGCCCTATGCGTCGTGCGAGTGGACGTCGATCGACATCGCCGCGGCGTCGTCGGAGCAGGCGGCCGCCGACGCGCTGCGCGAGGCCTTCGCGGGTGTCGACACGGTCGTGCACCTCGCCTGGCTGATCCAGCCGATCGCGGAGCGGGAGCTGCTGCGCCGTGTCAACGTCGAGGGGACGCGGCGCGTGCTCCGCGCTGCGGCCGACGCCGGTGTCGGGCACGTCGTCATCGCATCCTCCGTGGGGGTGTACGCGGCCGATCCGTCTCGGGCACTGCGCTCGGAGGACTGGGAGCGCGGCGGCATCGAATCGTCGCAGTACAGCGTCGACAAGGTGGCGCAGGAGAAGGTGCTCGACGATTTCGCGAGCGCGCACCCCGACATCGTCGTGACGCGCATGCGCCCGGCGCTCATCTTCCAGGGCGACGCGGCGTCGTCCATTCAGCGGTACTTCCTCGGCAGCGCGGTGCCGGTGCAGGCGCTCGGCCGCGCGAAGCCGCCGGCCCTCCCGCTGCCGAAGGGGCTCCGCGGTGTGCAGGCCGTGCACTCCGAAGATGCCGCCGCCGCGTTCGCCGCGGCCGTGGTGCAGCGCGCGCCGGGCGCCTTCAACATCTGCGCCGACGACGTGCTCGGGGCGCAGCAGCTCGCCGACATCATCGACCACGGCCGCTACTTCGAACTCCCCACCGCGGTCGTCAGAGGATTCGTGACCGCCGCGCACCGTGCGGGCATCGTGTCGGTGGACGCCGGGTGGTTCGACCTCGGTCTCGGAGCGCCGCACATGGACAATTCGCGCGCCAAGCGCGAGCTCGGGTGGGAGCCGCGGCACTCGGCGGAGAGCGCGCTGCGCGAACTGCTGCAGGGCATGATCGACGGCCGTGGGACTGGGTCGCTGCCCCTGCGCGCCCGGGACGTCGACGACGCGCGCCTGTCGTCGCTCGACGGTCGGGTCGGAGAGGGAGCCGAAGCCGCTACGGAGGCGAGCGGTCCGTCTGCGACCGCGAAGAGCCCGCTGGGTGAGCGAGCGGACGGCGCGGGCGAACTCGACTGGGAGCTGTTCGGCCTCTACCTCTCCGACCACCTCACCGGAGCGACGGCCGGCGCCGAGCGCATGGAGCGGATGTCGGCCGCTTACATCGACACCCCAGTGTACGCCGGCCTCTCGGAGCTCGCCGAGGAGCTGCGCCTCGAACGCGCGTTCCTCGCGCACCTCATCGACGATCTCGAGGTGCGCCGCCGGTTCACCCGACAAGCCGCCGCATGGGTGGGTGAGCGCGTCGGCCGCCTGAAGCTCAACGGACGCACGTTCACGCGCTCGCCGCTCTCGCTCATTCTCGAGCTCGAACTGCTGCGCAGCGCCGTCATCGGGAAGCTCGGGCTCTGGCAGGTGCTCAGCGAGCACGCGCCGGATCTCGACCTCGACGCCTCGGTGTTCGACGAGCTGGGCGAGCGCGCGCTGGCGCAGGCGGAGATGCTGGGGGCGGCCCACGCCTTCGCGCGCAGCCGCGCCTTCCGAGAGGATCGCGATGTGTTCGGCGAGGACAACGACGTGGTGGCCGCGGTGCCGTCGGGCGCGGAGCCGCTCGGCGCGGACGCCGAGGCGGGTACGGAAGACGTGGACGGGACTCCGTCGATCCCCGCCGACCCGGATGCCGCGGAGGAGACCGCGACCCCGCAGGCGCCCGTGGGGACCACCGCGGACGCAGCCGGTCCGGACAGCCGTCGTCGGCGCGGGGACCACGACGACGCGCTCGCCGACGAGTGGGGCGAGGAGTCGTTCCCGGGGAGCGATCCGCCCGCGAACTACTGAGGCGGGCGGGACCTCCCGGATCGCCTACGCGCCACTGCTGCGCGCGGACTCCTGCGCCGCCCGCGTGAAGGTGAGGTGGGTGACGCCGCTCGGCGTCGTCTCGGCGGCGACCGCGTAATCGCGTTCCCACCCCTCCAGGCCGTGCCAGAGGTGGGACCCCCGGCCGAGCAGGATCGGCACGACGACGACGTGGAGCAGGTCGACGAGCCCCTCGGCCAGGAAGCGCCGCACCGTCGAGGGGCCGCCGCCGATGCGCACGTCGAGGCCCTGAGCCGCGTCGAACGCGCGCGCCAGGGCCTCGCGCGGCGGTGCGGCGAGGAAGTGGAACGTCGTGTCCCCCACGCTCAGGTCGCCGCGAGGCGAACCCGTCAGCACGAAGACGGGCGAGTGGAACGGCGGCTCCTCGCCCCACCAGCCCCGCCAAGCGGGGTCGCGCTGCCACCCGGGAGGACCGAACTTCCCGGCCCCCATGATCTCGGCGCCGACGCCCTCGAATGAGCGACGCGCGTACCGGTCGTCCGCCTCGGCGGCGGGATCGACCGGCACCCGCTCGCGGGCGCCCGTCTGCGCCTGGAACGTCGGCGTCGGGAGGAACCAGTCCATCAGGCGCGTGCCCGCATGGCCGAAGGGCGCATCGCGCGAGGGGTGCGCGCCCGAGCCGAACCCGTCGAGCGAGACCGCGAGGTTGTGCACGCGTGCGATCGACATGGGGGCTCCTCCCGCCGGGTGCGAGCCAGTCTAGGCGCGAGCCGCCGCCGAGTCTGCCGACGAGGCGTCACGCGCGGCCTGCGCTCCGCGCACGCGCGAGCGCATGCCGGCCTCGTCGTCGAGCCAGTTCGAGCTCTTGTTCTTCAGCACGAAGATGTAGACGAGCAGCGACACGGCGATGACGGCGGTGACGTACACGATGAACCAGGTGACCCGATCCGCCTCGCCCGCCGCCTGATACAGGAGCGGCGCCGTGCCGCCGAACGCCGAGTTCGCGAGCGCGTAGCCGAAGCCGACGCCCAGTGCGCGGATGTGCGTGGGGAACAGCTCGGCCTTCACCACGGCGTTGATGGACGTATAGCCGGTGAGGATCACGAAGCCGACCACGAGGATCGCGAAGGCGATGAACGGGTTCTGCTGCTGCGGCAGCTGCGTGAGGAGCACCCAGGTGTACAGCACGCCGCCCACGCCGAAGAACACGAGCAGCGACTTGCGGCCGACCCGGTCGGAGATCCACCCGCCGAGCGGCTGGAGCAGCATCAGAATCGTCAGCGCGATCAGGTTGATGACCGTGCTCGCCACGACGTCGCTGCCGGCGAACGCACCCTTCACGATCGACGGGCCGGTCACGGAGTACGTGTAGAACGCGACGGTGCCGCCGGCGGTGACCAGGAAGCAGGTGAGGAGCGGGCGCCACTGGTGCACGAGCAGCTCGCGCATCGATCCCGACTCGCGGGACTCGCCCGACCGCACGGCCTGCAGGGTCGCCGTCTCCAGCGTCTCGTCCATGGTGCGCCGCAGCCAGATCACCACGAGCGCACCGGCTCCGCCGATGAGGAAGGCGACGCGCCAGCCCCACGACGCGATGGCCTCCTGCGGCAGGGTGAGCACCATGATCAGCAGCGTCGTCTGCGCGAGCACGTGGCCGCCCACGAGGGTGACGTAGTGGAACGACGAGAGGAACCCGCGATGACCCGACACGGCGGTCTCCGACATGTAGGTCGCGCTCGTGCCGTACTCGCCACCGGTCGCGAAGCCCTGCAGCAGGCGCGCGAACACGAGGATCACCACAGCGCCGACGCCGATGGTCTCCGCCGTGGGCGAGAGCGCGATGAGCATCGAGCAGGCCGCCATGAGCGACACCGAGATGGTGAGCGACAGGCGCCGGCCGTGGCGATCGGCGAACCGTCCGAAGAACCACGAGCCGATCGGTCGCATGAGGAACGTGACCGCGAAGATCGCCCAGATGTAGATCGACGAGTTCTCCTCGTCGGAGGCGAAGAACTGCGATTCGAAGTAGGTGGCGAACACCGAGTAGACGTAGACGTCGTACCACTCGACGAGGTTGCCCGCCGAGCCCTTCAGTGTGTTCGAGACCGACCGGCGCAGGGTCGGCGAGGTCGCCGTCGACGTTGACATTGACAGTCCAATCATCAGGGGTGTGAGCTGACGCGGCTCGGCTGAGCAGCAGACCCATTCTGCGAGCCCCTGCGGGGCGACGGGCGAAACTCTTAACACTGCCTTAACACTCGGGATACACGGGGGCAACGGCATACTGGAAGGCATGCGTGTGCTGGTGACCGAAGACGATGCGTCGGTCTCCGCAGCCCTCGCGGGCGCACTCGCCCGCGCCGGGCACAGCTGCGACCGCGTGACGAGCGGCGGCGCGATGCTGCAGCAGCACCGGAGCGCCGACATCGTGCTGCTCGACCTCGGCCTCGACGACATGGACGGGCTCACCGCGCTCGAGCAGCTGCGCGCCGTGAGCGAGATCCCCGTGATCGTGGTCACCGCCCGCGGCGACGAGCGGTCGACGGTGCAGGCGCTGCGGCTCGGCGCCGACGACTACCTCGTGAAGCCCGTGCGCCTGCACGAGCTGCTCGCCCGGCTCACCGCCGTCGCGCGCCGATACGCCGGCATCGCCACCGGCCGCATCGAGCTCGGCGAGATCGTCGTCGACGAGACCGAGCGACAGGTGCTGCATCGGGGTGCCGCCATCGCGCTCACGCCGACCGAGTGCGCGCTGCTCGCGGTGCTGGCGCGGCACGCGGGCGCGGTGGTCGGCCGCCAGCAGCTGCTCGACGCCGTGTGGGGCGACGCCTACTCGGCGACCTCCCGAGCATTCGACGTGCACCTCGCCGGGCTGCGTCAGAAGCTGCCGATGCTGCGCATCACCACCATCCGGGGCCGCGGCTTCCGCCTCGAGAGGCCCTGATGCGGTTCCGCGTGCTGCTCCCCCTCTTCGTCTTCGGCGTGCTCGCCGTCACCGCGATCCTCATCCCCGTCGGCGCCGCCATCGCGGAATCGCGCACGCAGGAGCTCCAGCTGCAGCGCGGCGCGGCCCTGCAGCAGATCGCGCAGCGGGCATCCGCCGCGCTGGCGGTCGACGACCCCGGTGAGCTGGATCGCTACCTGCACCGGTTCTCCGAGACGTTCGGCGAGGCCGTCGTCGTCGTGGACGGGGCGGGGGCGCGGCTCACCGGATCGGGCGGCCCCGTCGACGGCGCGGCGATCACCCCCGTGGTCTCGGATGCGCTGCGCGGCGTGCCGCCGCCGGACCTCGACATCGTGACGCCATGGAGCGAGCCGAACGCCGTCATCGCGGCACCCGTCACCCTCGACGGCCGCACCCCCGAGGGAGCTGTGGCCCTGCAGGTCGACCAGCGGGCGGCGCAGCGCGACATCGCGGCGGGGTGGGCGACCATCGTCTCCGTCGGAGCGGCGCTGCTCTTCGCGGTGCTGCTCGCCTCCGTCCTCTGGACGCGGTGGGTGCTGCGCCCCGTCTCGGCTCTCGACGCCGCCGCGAACGCCCTCGCCGAGAATCGGGCGTACGCGCTCGACGCCGACGCCGGGCCGCCCGAACTGCGGCGCCTCTCCCGATCCTTCGCGCGCATGGCGCGCAGCGTCGAACTGGCGCTCGACCAGCAGCACGGACTGGTGGCCGACGCCTCGCACCAGCTGCGGAACCCGCTCGCCGCCATCCGCCTGCGCATCGACGGGCTCCCGCGCGACCTCGACGCGGAAGTCGACGGGCAGGACGCGGAGATCGCTGCGATCGAGCGCGACCTGGATCGCCTGGAGCACACCGTCGCGCGAATGCTCGCGCTCGCGAACGCCGAGCACCGCGCGACGGCCGCCGCGAGCGGCCATGGCGCCGCCGCCAGCGAGGCCTCGCCCCCGGCGAGCGACGACCGTCACGTCTCCGTCTCCGCCGCCCGACTCATCGCCCCCCACCTCGCGCGCCTCGCCGACGCCGGGATCGCGGTCATCGCCGACGAGCAGCCGCGCAGCCTGCGATTCCGCAGGCACGACCTCGAAGAGGTGGTCGAACTCCTCGCCGACAACGTCGCGAAGTACGCTCCGGGTTCGGCCTTCCGCATCGAGCTGTCTCCGCACTCCGCGGGCGGGACGGGGCGCGCGGGAGAGCCCGGCGGCACGGGCGGCGCCACCGCGCTCGTCATGAGCGACTCGGGCCCGGGGCTCGCGACGACGGAGATCGCACTGGCCGGCAGGCGGTTCTGGCGCGCACCCGCGCACGCGCAGCTGCCGGGGAGCGGGCTGGGGCTCGCGATCGTCGAGCAGCTCGCCCGAGCCAACGACGCCGAGGTCGTCATCGATCGCGCCCCCGCCGGGGGCCTGCGCATCACCATCATCGCGAGGGCCGCGTGATGGGGGCGAAGAGGGCCGGGTTCGGCGTGTTCGGTGCGCCGACCGGCTCCGGCGGGTCCGGTGCGCCGACCGGCCCCGGCGGGTCCGGTGCGCCGACCGGCTCCGGCGGGCTGGCCGGTGCAACCGGGACGGGGCGCGGAGCGCGCGTCTCGCGCCGTGGCCTGCTGCTCGGCGGCGCCTCGATGTGGGCGCTGGCGCTCGCCGGCTGCGCGCCCGAGCGCACCCGGGCGCTCGCCCTGGCCTGCGGAGAACCGGGCGGCGCATACCTGCAGTTCGGCGAGCTGCTGGCCGACGCGCTCGCGGCGCGGGCGGGAACCTCGCTCGACCTGCGCGTCACCCACGGCAGCGCGGAGAACCTCGAGATGCTCGCGAACGGTGACGTCGATCTGGGGCTCTCACTGGCGGACACCGCGAACGAGAGCGCCGAGCCGCATGACCTCGCCGCGATCGGCCGCGTCTATCAGAACTATCTGCAGTGCCTGGTGCTCGCGACGAGCGACATCGCATCGTTCGCGGACCTCGCGGGGCGGCGGGTCTCGATCGGCGCTCCCGGGTCGGGAAGCTCGCGCACCACGAGGCGACTGCTGGAGGCGGCTCTGCCCGCTGCGGGCGTCGGCGCACCGCAGGCGACCGAGCTCGAGCTCGCAGCTGCGCTGCGAGCGCTCTCGGAGGGCGGCATCGACGCGCTCTTCTGGTCGGGGGGCATTCCCACCCCCGAGATCACCGCGGCCGCGAGCGCGCACCCCCTGCGGGTGCTCGACCTCGGCGAGGCGGTGGCGCCGCTCCGGGCGGCGCACCCGAGGGAGTACCTCGACGCGCGCATCCCGGCAGGGGTGTACGGCACGACGCGCTCCACCGCCACCGTCGGCATCTCGAACCTGCTGATGTGCCGCGCCGATCTGGCGCGCGACGCGGCGCGCGCGCTCGTCGACGTGCTCGTCGTCGACGCCACTCGACTCGTTCCGTCCGGATCGGTCGGGCTCCAGTACCTCGCCCTCGACACCCTGATCGACACGGGCGATGTGCCGCTGCACCCGGCTGCGATGGAGCGCTACCGCGAGCGCTACCGCTGAGCGACGAACGCTCCCGCTGAGCCGTGAGCGCTACGGCTGAGCTGGAGCGGCGGCGGGAGCGGCGGTGGCGGGAGCGGCGGTGGCGGGAGCGGCAACAGGGCCGATCAGCGGTCGTCGAGCGCCGTGCCCCTGCGGTCGACGAGCCCCCACGCGGCGCCGGCCGCCACGATGAAGAAGACCGCGAACACGGAGAATGTGAGGCCCGGCCCGCCCGCCGCGAGCAGCACCGGAACGAGCAGGGGCGCGACGATCGACGCGATGCGCCCGACGCCCGCGGCCCATCCCGCCCCGGTGGCGCGCGACGAGGTCGGGTAGATCTCGGGCGTCACCGCGTACAGCGCGCCCCAGGCTCCGAGGTTGAAGAACGAGAGCGCCATGCCCGACGCGATGATCGCGGCCTCCGTGTGCACGGTGCCGAACACGATCGCCGAGATCGCAGATCCGACGAGGAACACCGAGAGAGTCAGGCGGCGCCCCCAGACCTCGATCAGCCAGGCGGCGACCGCGTACCCGGGCAGCTGCGCGAGCGTGATCACCAGTGTGAAGCCGAACGAGCGCACCAGGCTGAACCCGGCGTCGACGAGAATGCTCGGAATCCAGATGAACGCCCCGTAGTAGGCGAAGTTCACGCAGAACCAGACCACCCAGATGGAGAGGGTGCGGCCACGGAACTCGGCCGACCAGAGCGCTGCGAGCCGGCCGCCTGTCGACACGGCGACCGGCGCAGCGGGCGCATCGGGCGCAGCGGGCGCAGCAGGCGCAGCGGTCCGCGCGGCAGCGCCGTCGGCCGGAGCGGAAGCCGCGCCGGGCGCTGGGGCCGAAGCAGGGGCAGCGCCCGGCGCCCGCCGCGATCCCGCCGCCGCCTCGAACGATGCGACGATCGCCTCCGCCTGCTCCGTGCGCCCGCGGCCTGCGAGCCAGCGCGGCGACTCGGGCAGCCCCCAGCGCACGACGAGCGCGTACACGGCCGGAATGGCGCCGAGTGCGAAGGCCCACCGCCAGCCGTGCTCGGAGGCGGGAACCACGAAGTACCCGATGACGGCCGCAGCGGTCCAGCCCACCGCCCAGAACGCTTCGAGGATCACGATGAGGCGGCCGCGCATGCGCGCCGGCGCGAATTCGCTCACGTACGTCGACGCGACGGGCAGCTCGGCCCCGAGGCCGAGCCCGACGAAGAACCGCAGCACGAGCAGCAGGCCGACGCCGCCCACGAGGGCGCTCGCGCCGGTGGCGACGCCGTAGACGAGGAGGGTCACCGCGAACACCTGCCGCCTGCCGAACCGGTCGGCGAGCAGTCCGCCGAGGCTCGCGCCGACCGCCATGCCCGCGAACCCGATCGACGCGATCAGCCCGCTCTGGCCCTTGTCGATGCCCCATTGCTGGGCCAGCGCCGCGATGATGAACGAGATCAGGCCGACATCCATCGCATCGAGGGCCCAGCCGATGCCGGAGCCGCCGAGCACCCTGCCGTGCTTGCGCGTGAAGGGGAGCGCATCGAGTCGCTGCGCGAGCGAGCGCCGCTCGACCGTCGAAGTTCCGTTCATGGGATCATCGTAGGGGCAATGAGGGGCGCACGGCGGCGTGCGACGTCGTGCGGCGGCGCGGGGCGTCGTGCGGCGTTGTGCGACGTTGTGCGACGTTGTGCGGCGGCTTCCGTCAGGGATGCGGCTTCCGTCAGGGATGCGGCTTCCGTGAGGGCGGCGGCCCGTGAAGCGTCTCACCGAAGTCGAATCGCTCACCGAGGACCAGCCGCGCGCCTCAGCACTCGATGACGTTGACGGCGAGCCCGCCCATCGAGGTCTCCTTGTACTTGTCGCTCATGTCGCGCCCGGTCTCCCGCATCGTCGCGATGACCTGGTCCAGGCTGACGTGGTGGTCGCCGTCGCCCATCAGTGCCATCTTCGCGGCGTTCACCGCTTTCGAAGCGGCGATCGCGTTGCGCTCGATGCAGGGGATCTGCACGAGCCCCCCGATGGGGTCGCACGTGAGTCCGAGATTGTGCTCCATCGCGATCTCCGCGGCGTTCTCGACCTGCTCGGGCGTTCCTCCGAGCACCTGCGCGAGCCCGGCGGCGGCCATCGACGAGGCCGACCCGACCTCGCCCTGGCACCCGACCTCGGCACCCGAGATCGATGCCTGCTCCTTGTAGAGCACGCCGATCGCGCCGGCGGCGAGCAGGAAGTCGGCAACCGCGCGCTTCCGCTCCTCCCCCGCCCACGTCGGTGCGCCCGGCGCGTAGTGCGTGGCGTAGAAGAGCACGGCGGGGATGATGCCCGCGGCGCCGTTCGTCGGCGCCGTCACCACGCGCCCGCCGGTCGCGTTCTCCTCGTTGACGGCGAGCGCGACGAGGTTGATCCACTCCTGCCAGTACACCGGATCTCGATCCGGGTCGCGCTGCGAGAGCCGGCGATGCCACTCGGGGGCGCGACGGCGCACGTCGAGGCCGCCCGGGAGCACGCCGGTGCGCGTGAGCGCGGCGTTCTTGCAGGCCTCCATGACCTCCCAGATGTGCGCGAGCCCCTCCGATATCTCGGTTTCGGTGCGCTGCGCCCGCTCGTTGGCGTGCATCACCTCGGCGATCGTAAGCCGGTTGCCGCGGGCATGAGCCAGCAGCTCCGCCGCCGTGGTGAACGGGTACGGCTGCTCGGCGGAGCGCTGCGAGCGGCGATCGTGCACCGCTTCCTCCCCGCCCTCGCGCACCACGAAGCCGCCGCCGACCGAGAAGTACGTCTCGTCGGCGATCGCGCCGCCTGCGTCGTCCGCGACGGCGAAGCGCATGCCGTTCGTGTGCCGCGGCAGCAGCGTGAGCGGGTGCAGCACGATGTCGCTCACGGCGAAGCGCAGGATCGCGGCGGGCCCGCCCAGCTGCTCCCCCATGCGCAGCTCGCCGGTGCGCTCGAGGCGCTCCATCGCCGCGTCGACCTGTTCGGGCAGCACGGTCTCCGGGTCAAATCCCTCGAGTCCGAGGAGCACCGCGGCGAAGGTGCCGTGGCCGCGCCCCGTTGCGGCCAGCGAGCCGTACAGGTCGACGCGGAGCGACGACACCGCTGCGAGGCCGCCGCCCGCGGCGGTGCCGCGGGCGGCATTGATTCCCGTGGGCGCGGCAGCTCCCGCGCCCGCAGCGTCTACCGCATCGGCGTCGCCCCGGGCGACGCGCGCCGCGAACTCGCGGGCGGCGCGCATCGGCCCCACCGTGTGCGAGCTCGACGGGCCGATGCCCACCGTGAAGAGGTCGAACACGCTGACGGGCATGACGGTGCGCCGATCGCGCCTAGGCGGAGACCTGCGCGTCGTTGTCGGACGCGTACTGGTCGGCGTCGAGCAGCGGACCTTCCTCGGTCACGGCGACCTTGAACAGCCAGGCGGCCCCGTAGGGGTCGGCGTTGAGCTGCGCCGGGTCGGCGACGACCGCGTCGTTCACCTCGACGACCTCGCCGGCCACCGGGGAGAAGATCTCGGAGACCGACTTGGTCGATTCGACCTCGCCGACGACGGCGCCGACTTCGATGGCGGCGCCGACCTCGGGCAGGTCGACGTACACGATCTCGCCCAGCGCGTCGGCCGCCACCTCTGAGATGCCGACGACGGCGGGGCTGTCGCTCGTGACCCACTCGTGCTCTGCGGAGTACCGGAGACCGGCCTTGACGTTGCTCATGGTGCGTGTTTCCTATCTGGTGTGTGGCGGTGGTGGGAGTGCGGTGCCGAGGCGCCGGTGCGCTACCGTGCGCGGCGGTAGAACGGCGGTGCGACGACGGTGAAGGGCTCTGCCCGCCCGCGCAGGTCGACGTCGACCCGCGTTCCGGGAGCGGCGTGCTGCGGCGAGACGTACGCGAGGGCGATGGGGTGCCCGAGCGTCGGGCTCGGCTGCCCGCTGGTGACGCGGCCGATCGGCTCCCCGTCGACGAGCACGGCGTAGCCGGCGCGGGCGGCGCGCCGCCCCTCGCCGCGGAGGCCGACGAGCACGGTCTCGGGCTCGGCGTCGCGGCGGGCCTCGAGCGCCCGGCGCCCGACGAACGTCTCCGGCTTCGCGAACGAGACGATCGGCCCGAGCCCCGCCTCGAACGGGGTGATGTCGCGGCTCAGCTCGTTGCCGTACAGGGGCATGCCGGCTTCGAGGCGCAGCGAGTCGCGCGCCGCGAGCCCGGCGGCGACCAGTCCGTGCGGCTCTCCCGCGGCGAGCAGCGCGCGCCACAGCTCCGGCGCTTCGGCGTTCGGCAGGTACAGCTCGAAGCCGTCCTCCCCCGTGTACCCGGTGCGCGCGAGCAGCACCGGGTGGCCCGCGACCGTCGCCTGCTCCGCGGCGTAGTACTTCATGCCGGTCACGAGCTCGTGCTGCTCCTCGGGAACGACCTCGAGCAGGATCGCCACGGCCTTCGGCCCCTGCACCGCGATCAGGCTGAGCTGCTCCGACTGGTCGTCGATCTCGACGTCGAATCCGGCGGCGCGCTCGGCGAAGGCCGCCGCGACGACGCCCGCGTTGCCGGCGTTCGGCACGACGAGGTAGACGTCGTCGGCGAGGCGGTAGCTGATGAGGTCGTCGATGATCCCGCCGTCCTCGTCGCAGATCAGCGAGTACTTCGCCCGTCCCACGGCGATCGCGCCGAGGTTGCCGACGAGCGCGGTGTTCAGGAACGCGGCGGCATCGGGCCCCGAGACCCGGATCTCCCCCATGTGCGAGAGGTCGAACAGGCCGGCGGCGCCGCGCACGGCCCGGTGCTCGGCGAGTTCGGATCCGTAGCGCAGCGGCATGTCCCAGCCGCCGAAATCGGTGAATGCGGCGCCCAACGCGGCGTGCTCGGCGTGCAGTGCGGTCTGCTTCGGTGTGCTCATCGTGCTCGTCCTCAGTTCTCGAAGGCTTCGGGGGCGGGGCAGGCGCAGATCAGGTTGCGGTCGCCGTAGGCGCCGTCGATGCGGCCGACGGGCGGGAAGTACTTGTCGGCCCGCAGACGCTCGACGGGGTACGCGCCCTGCTCCCGGCTGTAGGGGCGGGTCCACTCGCCCGAGATCAGGCTCTCGGCGGTGTGCGGCGCGAGTCGCAGCGGGGAGTCCTCGACCGCGATCTCCCCGGAGATCACCGCGTCGATCTCGCCCCGGATCGTCGCCATCGCCTCGATGAAGCGGTCGATCTCGGCGAGATCCTCCGACTCGGTCGGTTCGACCATGAGCGTGCCGGCGACGGGGAAGGCGAGCGTCGGGGCGTGGAAGCCGAAGTCGATGAGCCGCTTCGCCACGTCCTCCGCGGTCACGCCCGATTTCGCGGTGAGCGCCCGGAGGTCGAGGATGCACTCGTGCGCGACGAGCCCCGTCGCTCCGGTGAAGAGCACCGGGAAGTGCCGCGTCAGCCGGGAGGCGATGTAGTTCGCGCTGAGGAGCGCCGTCTTCGTCGCTCGGGTCAGGCCGTCGGCGCCCATCATCGCGATGTACGCGTACGAGATGGGCAGCACCCCGGCGGAGCCGAAGAGGGTGGAGACGACGGGTACGCCGCCGCTCACCGTGTAGGCGCCCGTGGGGTCGTCGGGTACGAACGGCAGCAGGTGCTCGGCGACGCCGATCGGCCCGACGCCCGGGCCGCCGCCGCCGTGGGGGATCGCGAAGGTCTTGTGCAGGTTGAGGTGCGAGACGTCGCCCCCGAAGCGGCCCGGCTGCGCGAGGCCGACGAGCGCGTTCATGTTCGCGCCGTCGATGTAGACCTGCCCGCCAGCCTCGTGCACGCGGTCGCACACCTCGCGCACGTCGTCGTCGTAGACGCCGTAGGTCGAGGGGTAGGTGATCATGATGGCGGCGAGCTCGTCGCGGTGGGCGTCGATCTTGGCCGAGAGATCGGCGAGGTCGATGTGCCCGGTGTCGGTGTTCCGCACGACCACGACCCGCATGCCCGCGAGCACGGCGGAGGCCGCGTTGGTGCCGTGCGCCGATGCGGGGATCAGGCAGACCGTGCGCTGGTCGTCGCCCCGGGAGCGGTGGTAGCCGCGGATCGCGAGCAGGCCGGCGTACTCGCCCTGCGCGCCGGAGTTCGGCTGCAGCGAGATGCCCGCGTAGCCCGTGATCTCGACGAGCCGGCCTTCGAGGTCCGCGATGAGCTCACGCCACCCGGCGGTCTGGTGCTCGGGCGCGTACGGATGGATGCCGGCGAACTCCGGCCACGAGATCGCCTCCATCTCGGCGGTGGAGTTGAGCTTCATGGTGCACGAGCCGAGCGGGATCATGGTGCGGTCGAGCGCCAGATCGCGGTCGGCGAGCCGCCGCAGGTAGCGGAGCATCTGGGTCTCGGAGGTGACCGAGGTGAACACCGGATGCGTGAGGAAGTCGCTCGAGCGCGCCAGGGCGGCGTCGAAGCCGAAGCCCGCATCGCCGAAGTCGTCGCCGGAGCCGTCGCCGGAGCGTGCTTCGGGCGCGACGAGCGGCGCGCCGAACGCCTCGACGACGGCGGAGACGTGCGCCGCCGTGGTCGTCTCGTCCGTCGAGACGCTCACGGTGTCGGCGTCGACGCGGCGCAGGTTGATGCCGCGCTCCGCTGCGGCCGCGATGACCTCGTCGGCGCGGCCCGGCACGCTCGCCCGCACCGTGTCGAAGAAGGAGTCCGCGGCGAGCGCGATATCGGCCGCGCGCAGTGATGCGGCGATCGTGCGGGCGTGGCCGTGGGCGCGCGCCGCGATCGCGGTCAGGCCGTCGGCCCCGTGGTAGACGGCGTACATCGACGCGGTGATGGCGAGGAGCGCCTGGGCCGTGCAGATGTTGCTCGTGGCCTTCTCGCGGCGGATGTGCTGCTCGCGCGTCTGCAGGGCGAGCCGGTAGGCGGCGCGGCCCGCCGCGTCCTTCGAGACGCCGACGAGGCGGCCCGGCAGCGCGCGCTCGAGCCCCGACCGCACGGCGAGGTACGCGGCGTGCGGCCCGCCGAAGAAGAGCGGCACCCCGAATCGCTGGGTGCTCCCGACCGCGACGTCGGCGCCCTGCTCGCCGGGCGGCACGATGAGGGTGAGCGAGAGCAGGTCGGCGATCACCGTGACCATCGCCCCCCGCTCCTTCGCGGCGGCGATGGTCGCGGCGTGGTCGACGACCGATCCGTCGTCGCCCGGCTGCTGCAGCACGATGCCGAAGATCTCGCCCTCCGGCACCCCCTGGGAGAGGTCGGCGACCTCGACCTCGAAGTCGAGCGCCTCGGCGCGGCCGCGGATCACGGCGATGGTCTGCGGGTAGAGGTTCGCGTCGATCACCGCGCGCGCCGACGCGGGGGCGCGGTTCGCGCGCCGCATCAGCAGCACCGCCTCCGCCGCCGCCGACGACTCGTCGAGCATCGAGGCGTTCGCGATCTCGAGGGCGGTGAGGTCGGCCACCATGGTCTGGAAGTTGAGCAGTGCCTCGAGGCGGCCCTGGGAGATCTCGGGCTGGTAGGGGGTGTACGCCGTGTACCAGGCGGGGCTCTCGAGCACGTTGCGACGGATCACGGGCGGCGTGTGGGTGTCGAAGAAGCCCTGGCCGATCATCTGCGTCTGCACGACGTTCTTCGCGGCGAGCGCGCGAAGGTCGGCGAGGATCTCCTCCTCGCTGCGGCCGGGCGGCAGATCGAGGGGCTCCGGCTTGCGGATGGCGGCGGGCACCGCGTCGTCGACGAGCGCGTCGAGCGAGTCGTACCCGAGCTCGGCGAGCATCGCCTCGACGTGCGCCGGGTCGGTGACCCCGATGTGTCGGTCCGGGAAGGTGCGGGGAGCGGGAAGGGCTGTCACGAGGATCTCCGAGGGCTGTCGCGCGCGGACGCGCGGATGTACTGGGATCCTCCCCGCTCTGTAGGGAACCTGAGAGATTCGGTCGCCGCGAACGCGGGTCCCTTGCACCGTCGGTGAGCGGACGGGGGTCCGCTGCTTTCCAGAGTCGCCGTGCTGAGGCGGTACGGGGGCCTGAGAGATTCCCGGGGAGGGATTGCTCCTACGGCGTCGGGGCTGCATCGTTCGGCCCTGAACTCTCCCGCCACAACTTGATGGCCGGTATTCACGAATGTCTGCTCACTCTAGCATCGCGCCGCGCGCGGCGCG
>NZ_LDRK01000020.1 GCF_001477055.1 Leucobacter chromiiresistens | reverse complement strand
GCAGACGGCTCCGACGGGAGGGTGCTCGGCAACACCCCGCTCGCCCAGGGCGGCATCGCCGCTGCCATCGGCGTCGCGGATCGCGCCGCCGATCACCTGCGGGACACGGTGGCGGCGGGCGCGGGGCTCGCGCAGCGCGAGGCGGCGGAGGTGCTCGTCGTCGAGGGGGCGCGGCGCATGCGCGAGGTGCTCGAAGCGGGGTTCCCGGCCGATCGTGATTCGGCCGGGGGAGTGGCGCTCGGTCTGGAGGCGGCGCACGGGCGGGAGCGCATCGTGCACGCGGGCGGCGACCGCACGGGAGCGGTGCTCCACGCGCATCTGTCGAGCCGTCTGCGCGGGCTGATGTCGGATCGCGGCCGCCGATCGGGCGCACGCGGCGGGGAGCTGGAGGTGCGCGAGCACACGACGGTCG
This sequence comes from Leucobacter chromiiresistens, assembly GCF_001477055.1. Classification (GTDB taxonomy): domain Bacteria; phylum Actinomycetota; class Actinomycetes; order Actinomycetales; family Microbacteriaceae; genus Leucobacter; species Leucobacter chromiiresistens_A. Next base: position 23,845 of record NZ_LDRK01000020.1, on the reverse strand, counting down.
AGTCGCTCGTGCTGGAATGCGGGACGGTGGTCGGCGCGACGGTGCGGGATGCCCGGGGGCGGGTGTCGACCGTGCGCGCCGATGCCGTGGTGCTCGCGACCGGCGGGTACGCCTCGCTGTATCCGGTGAGTTCGAATCATCCATCCGCCCGCGGGGCGGGCGTGCTGCTCGGGGCGCGTGCGGGGGCGGTGCTCGCGGATCTGGAGTTCGTGCAGTTCCATCCGACGGTGCTCGTCGAGGGTGCTGACGCGCGCGCCGACGCGCAGGGGCTGTTGATCTCCGAGGCGGTGCGGGGCGCCGGAGCGGTGCTCCGCGATGCGCGTGGCAGGCGCTTCATGCTGGGTCGCCATCCTCGCGCCGAGCTCGCTCCGCGCGACGCGGTCTCCCTCGAGGTGCACCGCGCACTGGAGCGCGAGAACGCCCGGTCGGTCTGGTTGGACGCGACGCCGGTGGAGCGTGCGGGCGGGCCGGGCGCCCTGCGGCGCCGGTTCCCGGGAATCTCGCGCGCGCTCGCGGCGCGAGGGATCGACTGGGCGCGCGACCCCGTTCCGGTGGCGCCGGCCGCGCATTACACGATGGGCGGCATCGCGAGCGATACGCGGGGGCGGTCGGGCGTCCCCGGACTGTTCGTGGCCGGTGAGGTCGCCGCGACCGGCGTGCACGGGGCGAATCGACTCGCCTCGAACTCGTTGCTCGAGGGCCTGGTGTTCGGTGCGCGGGCGGGATCGGCGGCGGCCGCGTATCGGCCGGGCCGCGGCGTCTGGCTCGGCGTCGATGGCGCGCTGGCCGGTCTGATCCGCGCGGCGGAGTGCTGCGCGCTCGCCGCGGAACCGGAGCCGGGCGCCGCGGCGACCGGGGCCGAGATCGGTCGGGCGGTGGGGTCGGCGCTCGGGATCGAGCGGAGCGGGTCGGGTCTCGCCCGCGCCGAACGGGTGTTCCGGCGTGGGGCGGGCGATGCTGCGCGGCTCGCGTCGGCGGTCTGCGCGGCGGCGGCGCTGCGCACCGAGTCCCGTGGCGCGCACCTGCGGGCGGATTTTCCCGGGAGCGACCCCTCGCAGGCGCGGCGTCGCGGGTTGCGGGTGATCGAGGCGGCGCCGTCGTCGGCGTCCCTGCCGGAGCGCCGCGCGGGCGCCGCCGTCCCGCTGCGCGGATCCGCATCCGCGACGTCCCGCAGTACCGCAGAGCAGAGGAGCGCCTGAGCATGCTGACCCGACCGATCATCGAACGCGCGGTGCGCACCGCCCTGACCGAGGATGCCCCGTGGGGCGATCTCACGGTGGAGCTCGCGATCCCGCCGGAGCTGCATGCGTCGACGCGCATCGTCGCCCGGGAGGCAGGCGTCTTCTCGGGCGGGGCGCTCGTGCGCGAGACCTTCCGGCAGGTCGACGAGCGCGTCGTCGTCGACGATCTCGCGGCCGATGGTGCGAGCTTCGCGGCGGGCGAGGTGCTGGCCCGCATCGCGGGGCCGGCCCGCGGCGTGCTGACGGGTGAGCGGGTGGCGTTGAACTTCGCCCAGCGGCTCAGCGGGGTGGCGACGCTGACGTCGCGGTTCGTCGCCGCCGTCGCGCATACGTCCGCGCGCATCGCGGACACGCGGAAGACGACGCCCGGGCTGCGAGCGCTCGAGAAGGCGGCCGTGCGCGACGGGGGCGGCACGAATCACCGCTTCGGCCTGTCCGACGCGATCATGGTCAAGGACAATCACCTCGCCGCGCTTGGCGCGGTCGATGCGGCGTCCACGACCGCGGCGCTGCGGCGGCTGCGGGAGCGCGCGGGGCACACGACGTCCATCATCGTCGAGATCGATCGGCTCGATCAGCTCGATGCGGTGCTCGCGGCGGATATCACGGGGGTGCTGCTCGACAACTTCGCGCTCGGCGATCTCGCGACGGCCGTGCGGCGCATCGGGGGCGGGGTCGTCGCGGAGGCGAGCGGCGGTGTGGCGCTCGACACGGTCGCGGCGATCGCCGAGACCGGTGTCGACGTGATCTCCGTGGGTCGGCTGACCCACGGCGCGCGCGCCCTCGATCTCGGCCTCGACGCCGACTGAGGCGTGCGCATGCATGATGGAGTGGATCGCCGGGCGTCGGCCCGCGCGCTCGAGCCGAGCGACGCGCCCGTGGCGGCGCGCCCGCGCACGGGGGATAGCGGCTACTTCGACGCCGCTGCGACGGCGCCACTGCGCCCGGAGGCCCGATCGGCGATGATCGCGGCGCTCGACGACGGCGCGGCCAACGCGTCGAGCGTGCATCAGGCCGGTCATCGTGCGCGTGCCCGTGTCGAGAGCGCTCGCGCGGAGATCGCCGCCGCGTTCGGGGCGCGGGCCGCCGAGGTGACGTTCACGTCGGGGGGAACGGAGGCGAACACGCTCGCGATCGTCGGGCTCGCTCTGGCGAACCCGCGCGGGCGGCACCTGGTGACCACGCCGCTCGAGCACGCCTCCGTGCTCGAGAGCTGCCGGTTTCTGGAGCGCATCTTCGGCTTCACGCTCGATCTCGCCGAGGTCGACGCCTCGGGGCGGGTGCGCCCCCGGTCCGTCGCGGCGCTGGTGCGGCCCGATACGACGCTGGTCTCCGTGGGCCTCGCCAACGCCGAGGTCGGCACGGTGCAGCAGCTCGCGGAGTTCTCCGGTGTCGTGCGCGCCAGCGGGGCGCTCATGCACACGGATGCGGTGCAGGCCGCCGCTGCGCTTCCCGTGCGGTTCGGGGCCGGTGCAGACGGCGGCTGGCCGGGGGCGGAGATCGATGCGATGACGCTCGCCGGGCACAAGTTCGGCGGGCCCCAGGGGACGGGCGCGCTGCTGCTGCGCTCGGGCATCGCCGTGGAGCCGGTGCTCCACGGCGGAGGGCAGGAGCACCGCCGCCGGGCGGGCACCGAGAACGTCGCGGGCATCGCGGGGTTCGCCGCAGCGGTGCGGGCGTCGCGCGCGCAGCTCGGCTCGCAGGGGGTCGCCCTGATGGCGTCGCGGGATCTGCTCATCGAGGGGGTGCTGCGCGAGGTGCCGGGTGCGCGTCTGACGGGGCATCGCACGGAGCGGCTCCCCGGCCATGCGTCGTTCGTCGTGGAGGGCGTGAGCGGGGAGTCCCTCCTCGTCGCGCTGGATGCCGCCGGGTTCGCGGTGTCTTCGGGCTCGGCGTGCTCAGCCGGTGCGAACGAGCCGTCGCCGGTGCTGCTCGCGCTCGGGCTCGACGAGGATCTCGCGCAGACGGGCCTCCGGTTCACCCTGCCGCACCCCGTGGGCGGCGCGACGATCGATCGCATCATCGGGGTGCTGCGGGCTGAGACGGCGCGTGCGGCGCCCCGCCGCGGTGCGTGAACCCGTCTGCGCTGAATGGCAGGGCGATCGGCGTGGACGCGAGCCGCCGCACCATTCGGGAGAGCTGGTGCGACGGGTCGATCGTCGCGGCCTCCGCGAGGTGGCGCTGCGCGACCGTCTGACTGCCGCACAGCCACCACACCCACGCGCTCAACGCGAGGAGACCGGGGCGCAGCGGCTCGGGGGTCTCGGCGGCGGCGCCGAGCAGACGATCGCTCACGGCCCGCAGTCGGGCGTGCTCGGTGAACTCTGAGCAGACGCCGGTGAGGATGCGGAGGATCGACCACCCCGGCGCGTCGGAAGCCGGCGCCTCGACGGGCACCCCTGCGAACCGGCCCATGGGAAACTCTCGGGCGAGCTCGAGCGGGAACTCCGGACGGGTGAGGAGTCCGAGTGCGATCACGAGCCAGCGATCGGAGTGCTGGCAGCACCGGATGAGACGCGCGGTCGCGTCGACGCTCAGCGGTGCGTCCTCCCGCAGCTCTCGTGCAACCGCTGCGGTCTCGGAGAGCCACCGGAAGTAGGCGTGCGCGGTGCTCCCGGGCTCGGAGCGGTGCGGGGGGACGCCCTCCGAACCCGGGAAGTCGTGGGGATGATGCCGTTCGAGGGCTGCGGCCACCGCGGCGATCCGTTCGGGGAGCGGGTCGGGAATGCGTCCCAGTTCGGCGAGTGCGACCGGGGGGTCGGCGCATCGCAGCGGGCCGCGGGCGACGGAGCTCTCGGTGATCTCGCTCAGCGGGCGTGCGGCGGGCGATGCGCGGGGATCGAGGAGGCTCGACCACCCGTCCGCTGCGACGACGCAGAGATCTCGAATCTCAGCTCCGTCGCGCCGCAGTCGCCGCTCCAGTCGACGGGCGAGACGCAGCCACGGGGGACTGCCGTCGGCCGTGAAGGCCGCGCTGCTCGTGATGACGATCGCCAGTGCTGCGGGAGAGCCGTGCGAGGCGGAGAGGTCGCGCGCGAGGTCGCTCGCGAGATCGAGGAGGGCGAGGGTCTCGCGCGGCTCCTCGTTCGGAGGCAGATCCGTGCGCACCACCGTGCCGGAGCGCGAACCTGCGAACCCGACGAGGAACACGCTGTCGGATGCGGTGAAGCCCGTGACGTGCGGGAGAGCGGCGAGGAAGTCGGCTGAGCCGCCGCAGCGGATGACGGTTCGGGAGTCCTTCGGGGAGGTCGGAGAGGTCATGCATCGATCCTGGGCGGTGCCCGGCGGTGCCGAACCGTTGTCCACAGAAGTCGGCCCCGACGCGCGCGGCGCCGGGGCCGAACCGGCCCTGTGAGCGGAGATCGGTGCCGGTCACCGCGGCGCAGCGCTGCGCACCGCGGCTCCCGCCACCGCCCGCCACCTACTCCACCAGCTTGCCCGCGACCGAATCGTCGGCCGCGGCGTGCGCGAGGTCGCGGAACGCGGCCGGGGCGTCGGGCAGCGGTTCGAACACGGGCCCGGACTCGGCGGTCCATACGAAGTTGCCCCGCAGCGACGCGTCCTGCTCGGGGAAGTCGGAGCGGTTGTGGCAGCCGCGCGTCTCGCGGCGCTCGCGGGCGCAGGCGATGGTCGCGCGCGCCGCCAGCATCGAGCCGTAGAGGTCGAAGGCGTGCGCCAGGTCGTCGAATCCGGCGATGTCGGGGTGCGCGGTCACTCGATCGACGCGCTCCTGCAGCGCGTCGAGCTTGTCGAGCGCCGTCGAGAGCCCGGCCTCGCTGCGCACGACGCCGACGTGCTCGGTCATGATGTCGCGCAGCGCGCGCTGCAGGCGACGCGGGCTCTCGGTGCTCCTCCCCGAGGCGCCCTCGCCCTCCAGCAGCCCCTGCATCTCCGCGCGCGCCTCGGAGACGGCGGCCGGGTCGCGACGCACCTCCGTGAGGCCCGACACGTACTCGGCCGCATCCGCGCCGGTGATGCGGCCGTAGACGAGCAGCTCGATGAGCGAGTTGCCGCCGAGCCGGTTCGCGCCGTGCAGGCCGCTCGAGGCCTCGCCGATCGCGTAGAGGCCGTCGACGCCGGTGCTGTGGGTGTCGGGCGTGACCCAGACGCCGCCCATCGAGTAGTGCGCGGTCGGCGCGATCTCGATCGGCTGCTCGGTGATGTCGAGCATCTGCAGGTCGATGAGCGTGCGATACACGCGGGGCAGTTTGGAGAGGATCTGCTCCCGGGGCAGGTGCGAGACGTCGAGGAAGACGCCGCCGTTCGTCGTGCCTCGGCCCTCGGAGATCTCGGTGTAGCTCGCGAGCGCGACCCGGTCGCGCGTCGAGAGCTCCATGCGCTCGGGGTCGTAGCGCTCCATGAAGCGCTCGCCGAGCGCATTGCGCAGGATCCCGCCCTCCCCGCGGGCGGCCTCGGAGACGAGCGTGCCCGCGGCGTCCGAGGGCTCGAGAATGCCCGACGGGTGGAACTGCACGAGCTCCGCATCCCGGATCCGGCCCCCCGCGAGGGCCGCGAGGCGGAAGGAGTCGCCGGTGTTCTCGTCGCGGCGCGACGAGGTGTTGCGCCAGATGCGGGTGTGGCCGCCGGCCGCGAGGATCACGGCGTCGGCGTGGATGACCACGGGGGAGCCGTCGACGATGTCGAACCCGTAGGCGCCGAAGATGCGCCCTTCCGAGACGAGCAGGCGGGTGATGTAGACGGTGTCGACGATCGACACCCGCAGCTCGGCGGCGCGGCGCATGAGGGTGCGCTGGATCTCGAGGCCCGTGTAGTCGCCGGCGTAGGCCGTGCGGCGGTACTTGTGCGCGCCGAAGAAGCGCTGGCTGATCCGCCCGTCGGCCTCGCGCGCGAACGGCATGCCCCAGCGCTCGAGATCCTCGATGCCGCGGGCTGCATTGCGGGTGACCGTCTCGACGATCGCGGGATCCGCGAGGAAGTACGATTCGCGCAGCGTGTCGGCGGCGTGCTGCTCCCAGGTGTCCTCGGGGTCCATCGTCGCGAGGGCGGCGTTGATCCCGCCCGCCGCGAGGGTGGTGTGGGCGTCGTGGGCGCGGCGCTTGCCGACGGCGAGCACCTGCACGCCGCGCTCGGCGAGTTCGATGGAGGCGCGCAGGCCGGCGCCGCCGGTGCCGATGACCAGCACGGAGGTGGCGAGGAGTCGCTCGGTTCGGGAGGCGCCCGAGGCGCCGGTGGAGGCTGAGAAGCGGTTCATGCCCACCACGCTACGAGCGCCTCGACGATTACTCCAATGAATAGAGCTGATCGTCAAGATGCGCGTAGGCTATGAAGATGAACCTCGAACAGCTGCGCGGATTCACCGAGATCGTGCAGCTCGGGAACTTCACCCGGGCTGCGGAGCGGCTGCACCTCGCGCAGCCGTCGCTGAGCCGCCAGATCGCGGCGCTCGAGGCCGACCTCGGCGTCGAACTGCTGCACCGTGTGCGCGGCAACGTCGCCGCGACTCCGGCGGGGGAGCGCCTCCTCCCCATCGCCCGCCGCATGCTCGCCGACGCCGAAGCCGCCCGCCACGAGATGTCGGATCTCGCCGAGCTGCGCGGCGGCCGCATCCGCCTCGGCGCGACGCCCACCCTGTGCACGAGCCTCGTGGCCGACGTGCTCGCCGAGTTCCGCGCCCGCTACCCGGGCATCGAGATCGAGATCCTCGAACGCGGGTCGCGCAGCCTCATCTCGGCGCTCATGGAGGGCGCGCTCGATCTGGCCCTCATCGTGACGAGCGTCTCGTCGGGGGCGGCGCGGGCCGTGCTGGAGCGCGAGCAGATCCTGAGCGAGCGGCTCGTCGTCGTCTCCGATCCGAACCGGCCGGATCCCTTCGCCCCGGAGGGAGCGGAGGCTCGCGACCCGGGACGCCCCGTCGACCTCGAAGAGCTCGCACGCGTGCCCCAGGTGCTCTTCCCCGAGAACTACGATCTCAGAGCAACGGTCGACGCCGCGTTCCGCGCCCGGGGCCTGACCCCGCTCGTGGCGGTCGCGGGTGCCGAGATGGATGCGGCGCTCAGCTTCGCCGGAAGGGGCATCGGGGTCGCGGTCGTACCGGCGATGGTCGCAGCGGATCGGCCCGCGCTGCGCACCGCACCGCTCGCCGGCGACGCGCTCGCCCGGACGGTGAGCATCGCGCGGCGCGCCGACATGGCGCCGACGCGCGCCGGCGCGGCCCTGCAGGCGGCCATCCGCGAGATCGCCGACCGCGTCACCGCGCCGGGCGCCGAGCTCTCGAGCCTCGTGACGCGCGTCGGCGAACCAGCCCCGCTCAGGAGCGCTGCGCCTCCACCTGCGTGAGATCCGCCTCGAGCGCCACCCAGCCGAGCATCGCGCACTTCACACGCATGACGAACTTCGAGACGCCCTGCAGCGCGACCGCGTCGCCGAGCACCTCCTCGTCGGGCTCCGACTCGCCGCGCGCCTGGATCATCTCGCGGAACGCCGCGATCCGCTCACGCGCATCTGCGATCGTCAGCTCGTCGTCGCGCACCAGCTGGGACAGGATCGACGCGGAGGCCATCGAGATGGAGCACCCCTGCCCCTCCCACGCCAGCTGACTGATGCGGCCCGTCTCCGGGTCGACGGCGATCGACAGATCGATCTCGTCGCCGCAGCTCGGGTTGAACTCGTGGTGCGACGCGGTGAGCGCGGACTCCGCCGGCTCCAGCTCGCCCTTGCCGATCGGCCGCTTCGAATGATCGAGGATGACTTCCTGGTACAGCCCGTCGAGCGCGCTCATGCCGTGACATCCGCTCCGAAATACCGCTGAGCGCCGCGGAGCGCGTCGACGAAGCGATCGACCTCGTCCTCGGTCGTGGTCACGTGCACGCTCGCGCGCGTGCTCGACGTGATGCCGAGCGCGCGATGCAGCGGCTGCGCGCAGTGGTGGCCGACGCGCACCAGCACGCCCTGCTCGTCGAGGTACTGGCCGACGTCGTGCGCGTGCACGCCGGCGACCGAGACCGCCGCAAGGGCGACGCGGCGCGAGGTGTCGGCGGGCCCCAGCAGCTGCAGGCCCGGTGCATCGAGAATGCCCGCGACGAGCCGCTCCACGAGCTCGTGCTCGCGAGCGGCGACCCGATCCATGCCGATCTCCTCCAGGAACGACACCGCGGCCGCGAGGCCGACGGCCTGCGACACGGGCTGCGTGCCCGGCTCGAAGCGGTGCGGGGCGGGCATGAACTGCGCCGACTCCATCGTCACCTTCGTGATCGCCGATCCGCCCGTTCGCGCAGGCGGGAGGGCGGCGAGCATCTCGGGCCGTCCGTAGAGCACGCCGATGCCGTTCGGGCCGAGCATCTTGTGGCCCGAGAACGCGGCGAAGTCGACACCGAGTGCGCCGAAGTCGACGGGGAGGTGCGGCACCGACTGGCAGGCGTCGAGCACGGTCACCGCGCCGACGGCACGGGCCAGCTCGACGAGCTCCGCGACGGGGGCGAGGAGCCCCGTCACGTTCGAGACGTGGGCGAAGGCGAAGACGCGGGTGCGCTCGGTCAGCGCCTCGCGAGTGTCATCGAGGGTCCAGGTGCCGTCGGGGCGCACCGGGATGTGGCGCAGTGTCGCCCCGGTGCGCTGCGCGAGGCGCTGCCACGGGATGAGGTTGGCGTGATGCTCGGCCTCGGTGATGAGGATCTCGTCACCCGCCTCGAGACGGAAGCGCTCGCTGCCCGCGACGCCGAGACCCGCGGTCGCCTCGCCCATGCCGAGCGCGACCAGATTCAGGGCGTCGGTCGCGTTCTCGGCCCAGACGATCTGCTCGGGTGCGGCCGCTCCGACGAACCGGGCGACGGCACTGCGGGCGCCCTCGAACGCCTCGGTGGCGGAGCCGACCGCGACGCTGGTGCCGCGGTGCACCGCGGCGTACGACGACTCGAGGAAGGTGCGCTCGGCGTCGAGCACCCGCAGCGGTCGCTGCGAGGTTGCCGCGGCGTCGAGGTACGCCGGGGCGTGGTCGAGCGCGTCCTGCGCCGCGAAGTACGGGAACTCCGCGCGCAGCAGGGCGACGTCCGCTGCGGTGAGTGCGGGGTGCATCGCGAGGTCTGGCATGTTCTCCATTCTTCCACCCCTGCGGGCGGTGTTGCCGGCCTTCACTGCAACGCGCGGGCCGGGTGCGCTATTCCGCGACGGCGGCGGTCTCGGCCGTGCGGGGCCGCGCCGTCGGGGCGCTCAGCCCCCAGTTGATCGCACCCGCGACGAGAGCGAGCACGGCGGCCGCGAGCGGCAGCGCGAGCGCGGCGCGCGTTCCGAGATCGGTCGCGACGACACCGGTCACGGCGGCGGCCGCCGACTGCCCCACCATGAGGCCCGATCCGAGCATCGTCATCACCGTAGCCGAACGCCCGACAGGGCTGCGCGCAGCACCGAACCCGTAGAGCGTCACGAGGAGGGGGCCGACGCCGATGCCCATCAGCGCGAGGCTGAGCAGCATGAAGGGCACATCGTGCGCCCACTGCAGCAGCACGGTGCCCGCCACGATGCACACGGCGAAGACCGGCCAGCGCGCGCGCAGCGAGAAGCGCGGCGGAAGCGCGGCGACCCCGATCGCGAAGATCGCCGAGCCGATGCCCATCGCGCCGTAGAGCAGGCCCGCGCTCTCCGGGTCGCCCCGATCCTGCATGAACGACGTCAGCGAGGTGAGCATCGAGCCGAAGAACAGCCCCACGGTGACGATGCCGAAGACGGTCACGAGCAGCGCCGGCCGCGCGAGCTCCGAGGCCGGCGCGGCGACGGCCGCCCGCTGCCCGGCCGACTGAGGAGGAGCGCTCGTCCGGTGCAGCGCGAACGCCGAGACGAAGACGAGGGTGAGCACGGCGGCGCCGGCGATCGGCGCCCACGCGCCCAGCGTGGTGGCGAGGGCGCCGACGATCACCGGGCCGAACACGAAGATGACCTCGTCGGCCGCCGACTCGTACGCGAGCACGTTCGACAGCATCCGCGGCCGGCGATGCACCGGGAGATCGTGCGCGACGATCGTCACGAGCCGCGAGCGCGACATGGGCGAGGTCTGCGGAACGGTGGCCCCCGCGAGGAACGAGCCGACGAACAGCACCCAGATCGGCAGCGAGCTGAACGCGATCCAGGCCAGGGCGCCGAGCAGCGCGCTGTTCGCGATCGCCGCCACGAGGAGCGTCGGGCGCTGGCCGAACCGATCGGCGGCCGCCCCGATGAGGGGCCCGAAGCACGCGACGCCCAGGCCGACCATGGCGGAGTTGAGGCCGCCGAGCTCGACCGAGCCGCGCGCCGACACGACGACCGTGAGCACGCCGATCACCATCATCGCGAACGGCAGTCGCGAGACGAGCGCGAGGGGGAAGTAGAGGGTGCCGGTGCGTCCGATCAGCGTCGCCTCGCTCGGCGATGCGGGGGACGCGGGGTGGTCGCTCGTCTGATGCATAGCCGACCGAGTCTAGCAGGAGGTCAGGAGGCGCCGCCCACCGCGACGCCCTGCTCGGCGAGGAAGGCGGAGAACGCCTGCGCGTCGTCGGCGGCGCCGGTGTAGGGGACGCCGTCGACGAGGGCGAACGGCGTGCTCGTGACCCGCAGCTGCGGATCCTGCGCCCCGGGAACGGGATTGTCGAACACCCAGCCGTTGAGCGCCTGGGCGAACGGCACGAAGCGCTGGGACGAGATGCAGGATCGCACGCGTTCGTTCGCACCGCCGGCGGCCTCGTCGACCGCGTCGATCAGCGCGTCGTCGTCGAGCCCGTTCGTCGTCTCCGAGGGCTGCACGGCGGGGTCGAAGAGGTGGCGGTGCACCTGCCACGCCGCCTCGGGCTGGGCGTCGACCACGCACGCCATGGCGCCCGAGGCGCGCGAGGAGTAGTTGTCGGGGGAGACGCGGTCGAGGAACGCCAGCGGGATGATCTCGACGGTCGCCCGGCCGCTCTCGGCGAGCTGCTGGAGGGCGTCGCCGTTCGCCGTCTCGAACTCCGAGCAGTAGGGGCACCGGTAGTCGACGTAGACGCGCACCGCGTGCGTCTCGGAGTCGGTCTCGGAACCGGCCGCGGGCGACTCGGCGGGCTCGGGAGCGCCCGATTCGGGCGCGTCGGAGCGCACGACGCCGTCGCGGTCGAACACGATCCCGCCCGTGGCCATGTTCTCGGGCCAGAGCGTCTCCGCCGCGCGCTGCGCGCCGCCTCCGGAGCTCGCCCCCGAGCCGGGCGCCCCGCCCGACCGCACCGGGTCGGCCAGCGACCCCACGAGCATCGTGGTCGAGATCACGCCGAGCACCAGTGCCGCGAGCACGGCGAGAGCGCCGGCGGCGAGTCCCGTGATCGCCGCGCCCCGACGGCGCCTGGAGACGAGGCCGATCACCCCGAGCACCGCTCCGGCGACGCCGAGCAGCGCGCCGAGCACCGCGCCGAGCGGGAGGTAGAACGCGGAGACGATCACCGTCACGAGCCCGGCCAGACCGAGGGCCATCGCGGCCGTCGAGCGGGCGCCACCGCGACCGCCGCCGTCCTGCGGCCCCGGGGTCGACCGCTCGGCGAAGGGGTGGGGCGGCGGGGCGGCGGGCTGCTGCGGATCGGTCATCCTCCCATTCTGGCAGCCCCCTGCGACAGCGCGTCTCGCGCGGCGCCCGAGCCGTCACGTGCGGCGCCGCCGCGCGATCCGCCTACGATTGATCCATGATCCTTCTCGCGGCCACGCCGATCGGAAACCTCGGCGACGCCTCCGCACGGCTGCGCAGCACCTTCGAGGAGGCGACGGTGATCGCCGCGGAGGACACGCGGCACACCGCCCAGCTGCTCCGGCTCCTCGGCATCGAGAACCGGCCCGAGCTCGTCGCGCTGCACGATCACAACGAGCACGATCGCGCGGCGGGGCTCGTGGACCGGGCGCAGACGGAGGACGTCGTGCTGGTGAGCGACGCCGGCATGCCGACCGTCTCCGACCCCGGCTTCCGCGTGGTGCAGCTGGCCGCCGAGCGCGGGGTCGCCGTGAGCGCGATTCCGGGCCCGAGCGCCGTCATCACCGCGCTCGCGGTCTCCGGGCTCCCGACCGACCGCTTCGCGTTCGAGGGGTTCCTGCCGCGCAAGGCGGGCGAGCGGTCCCGGGCGCTGCGCGCACTCGCCTCCGAGCAGCGCACCCTCGTGCTCTTCGAGGCGCCGACCCGGCTCGCGGCCTCGCTGGGAGAGCTCGCGGAGGCATTCGGCGCCGCCCGTCCGGCGGCGGTGTGCCGCGAGCTCACGAAGCTGCACGAGGAGGTGCGGCGGGGCGGGCTCGGCGAGCTCGCGGAGTGGGCTGCGAGCGGAGTGCGCGGCGAGATCGTGCTGGTGGTCGGCGGAGCGGTCGCGGGCGCGGCGTCGCCCGAGTCGGCGCTCGCGGAGGTGCAGGATCGCGTGCGTGCGGGGGAGCGCTTGAAGGACGCCGCGCGGTCCGTGGCCGAGGCCACCGGTCTCTCGTCGCGGGAGCTGTACGCGGCGGCGCTGGCCGCCCGGGAGCGTCCTCTCAGCCGCTGAGCAGAGCGATGCGCCATACTCGAAAGGCACTCACAGCCGCGCACCGCCGTTCGACGTCGCACACCATCGCACGTTCGAGCGGGCGCGGCTCCTCGCGACTCGAAGGGCCCCAATCACTGTGAAACTGACGCGCGCCATCGCTCCCGCTGCCCTGGTGGGCGCCCTGCTCATGGTCGGCTGCTCGGGCGGCGGCGGATCGGCGCAGGCCGACGCCTCGGGCGAGGAGTGCCTCGCCTCCGGTTCCGCGAGCTCCGGCGTCGAGGTGTCGGGCTCCGTCGGCGAGGATCTCGAGCTCACCTCCGACACTCCGGTGCAGGCCGATGAGATCCAGCGCTCCGTGCTGCAGGAGGGCGAGGGCGACGTCGTGGAGGAGGGGCAGTCGGTGCTCACCTCGATGACGCTCTTCAACGGCGCCGACGGCACGGCGCTCCAGCAGCTTCCCGCCAGCACGATCCCCGTGCAGAAGTCGGGGCTCGCCGAGTGGGCGTACGACGGTCTCCGCTGCGCGACCGCGGGCGAGCAGATCGCGCTCGCCGCGCCGTACGCCGACGTCTTCGGCGAGACGCCGCCCGAGCAGACCGGCCTGGAGAACATCAGCGCCGACGACTCCCTCGTCATCGTGATGGAGTTCGGCGAGATCAGCGACGCCTCAGACGCGGCCGCCGCGTCGGGCGAGCCCGGCACGCTCGAGAGCGACGAGCTGCTGCAGAAGGCCGAGGGCGAGCCGGTCGAGGCCCCGGAGGGCTTCCCCACGGTCGAGCTCGCCGACGACGGCGAGCCCACCATCACGATCCCGAAGGGGCTCGAGGCCCCCGAGAAGCTCGAGATCGCCACGCTCATCGAGGGCGATGGCGAAGAGGTGCAGCCGGGCGACCGCGTGTACGTCAACTACCGCGGCGTGATCTGGCGCACGGGCGAGGAGTTCGACTCCAGCTGGAGCCGGGGCGAGCCCACCGACTTCCTCACGACCCAGGTGATCGGCGGCTTCCAGCAGGCGCTCGAGGGCCAGAAGGTCGGCTCCCAGGTCATCTCCGTGGTGCCCGCGGAGGACGGCGGGTACGGCGCGGCGACGCTCGAGCAGCAGGGGCACCAGGGCGACGACGTCATGGTCTTCGTGCTCGACATCCTCGGAACGGTGCACGCGGAAGCGCCCGCCGAGTAGCCTGGAGCGATGAAGCGCGTCATCGTCCTCGGATCCACCGGCTCGATCGGCGAGCAGGCGCTCGACGTGATCCGCAAGCACCCGGCCCAGTACCAGGTGTCGGGGCTCATCGCCGGCAGTCGGGCCGATCGCGTGCGCGAGCAGGCCGACGAGTTCAACGTCGAGCACACCGGGCTCGGGGCCGATGCGGCGGTGCAGATGATCCATGACGTCGAGGCGGATCTCGTACTGAACGGGATCACCGGCTCCGTCGGCCTCGCCCCGACGATCGCGGCGCTCGACGCCGGCCGCACGCTCGCTCTGGCGAACAAGGAATCGCTGATCGTCGGCGGCGACCTGGTGACCGGCCGCGCCGCCCCCGGCCAGATCGTTCCGGTCGACTCCGAGCACTCCGCCATCGCGCAGGCGCTGCGGTCGGGCAGTCGAGACGAGGTGCGACGGCTCGTGCTGACCGCCTCGGGAGGCCCGTTCCGGGGGCGCACCCGCGACGAGCTGCGCGACGCGACCCCGGAGGCGGCGATGGCGCATCCCACCTGGAACATGGGGCGCGTCGTCACCATCAACTCCGCGACGATGGTGAACAAGGGGCTCGAGGTCATCGAAGCCCATCTGCTCTTCGGCGTCTCCTACGGCGACATCGAAGTCGTCGTGCACCCGCAGTCGGTGGTGCACTCGATGGTCGAGTTCATCGACGGCTCCACGATCGCCCAGGCGTCGCCGCCCGACATGCGACTGCCGATCGCGCTGGGGCTCTCCTGGCCGGATCGCATGGGCAACGTCGGGGTCCCCCTCGACTGGCGCTCGGCCACGTCGTGGGAGTTCGAGCCGCTCGACGCCGACGCCTTCCCGGCCGTCGACCTCGCGAAGGAGGTGGGGCGCGCGCGCCTCACCTACCCGGCGGTCTACAACGCGGTGAACGAGGAGGCCGTCGAGGCGTTCCACGCAGGCCGCATCGGGTTCCTCGACATCGTCGACACGGTGCGGAGCGTGGTCGAGGCGCACGACGCTCCGGCGCAGCTCACCCTGGAGAGCCTCGCCGAGGCGGAGCGCTGGGCGCGCGAGCAGGCCGGGCGGGCCATCGAGGCGCGCGCACGCTGAGCCCGAGCGGTGCGGGTCGGCATCGGCGCCGCAGGGTGCACGTACGCCCCACGGCTGCTTCCCCGAAACTCCACAGCGGTGCGCAGTAGCCTGACCGGGTGACTGAGGTACTGCTCTACGTGCTCGGCATCCTGATCTTCGTGATCGGACTGGCCGTCTCCATCGGCCTGCACGAAATCGGGCACCTCGTCCCCGCCAAGCTCTTCGGCGTCAAGGTGACGCAGTACATGCTCGGTTTCGGGCGCACGGTCTGGTCGAAGCGCAGAGGCGAGACCGAGTACGGCGTCAAGATGATCCCGCTGGGCGGCTACATCGCCATGTCGGGCATGTATCCGCCCGAGCGGCCCGGCGATGCCGCGCGGGCCTCGACGACCGGGTTTCTGAACTCGGTCGTGCAGGAGGGGACGTCGTTCGGCAAGGCCGACGCCGAGCCGAAGCGCGGAATGGCGGCCGTGGTCGAGGATGCTCGGCTCGCGAGCGCCGAGTCCATCGATACGGGTGAGGATCACCGCACCTTCTACCGGCTCCCGCCGTGGAAGAAGATCATCATCATGCTCGGCGGGCCGTTGATGAACCTCGTGCTGGCGTTCGTGTTCTTCGCGATCGTGCTCGTCGGGTTCGGCACCCCGCAGAACAGCACGACCCTCGGCCAGGTCAACGAGTGCCTGGTCCCGGCCGCGAGCGACGCGACCACCTGCGGGGCCGACGATCCCGCCGCGCCCGCCGCCGCAGCCGGGCTGCGCCCGGGCGACCGGCTGGTCGCGGTCGACGGGACGCGCATCACCAGCTGGAACCAGTTCCGCACCATCGTGGGCGAATCGCCGGGCCGGTCGCTCTCCGTCGAGATCGAGCGCGGCGGCGACCGGCAGACGGTCGCCCTGCAGCCCGTGGTGAACGCCCGCACCGTCACCGACGCCGACGGCAACGCGGTGACCGGCGCCGACGGCGAGGTGCTCACCGAATCCGTCGGCATGATCGGCGCGGTGCCCGCCTCGGAGAACGTCACGCAGCCCATCACGGCCGTGCCGGCCTTCGTGGGCGACAATGTGCAGCGCGTCGCAGGCATCGTCGTCCGCATGCCGGAGCGCATGGTCGACGTGTGGAATGCGGCGTTCGGCAGCGAGGCGCGCGACCCCAACGGCCCCATCAGCGTCGTCGGCGTGGGCCGCATGGCGGGGGAGATCGTGAGCCTCGACGACGCTCCGGTCGCCGCCCGCGCGCAGACGATGATCGGACTGCTCGGCTCGCTGAACGTCGCGCTGTTCGTCTTCAACCTCGTGCCGCTCCTGCCGCTCGACGGCGGCCACGTGATCGGAGCGGTCTACGAGTGGGTGAAGCGGGGCTTCGCGAAGCTGCGGAGAAAGCCCGACCCCGGGCCGATCGACACGGCGAAGATGGTGCCGGTGACGATGGCGGTCGCCATCGTGCTCGGAGCGATGACGGTGCTGCTCATCTACGCCGACCTCGTGAAACCCGTGTCGCTCTTCGGCTGACCGCGATCCGCCGCGCGCGTTCGGGGCGTCACGCAGACTCCGCGAGTAGACTCGCCCCGTGCCAGCAGTCAACTTGGGAATGCCGCAGACCGTCGCAGTGCTCGCTCCGCGGCGCAAGTCCCGCGCCATCAAGGTCGGATCGGTCACGGTCGGCGGCGACGCCCCGGTGTCGGTGCAGTCGATGACCACCACTCCCACCACCGACATCAACGCGACGCTGCAGCAGATCGCGGAGCTGACGGCGGCCGGCTGCGACATCGTGCGGGTGGCGTGCCCGAGCCGCGACGACGCCGAGGCGCTGCCGATCATCGCGATGAAGAGCCAGATCCCGGTCATCGCCGACATCCACTTCCAGCCGAATTACGTGTACGCCGCCATCGACGCGGGGTGCGCCGCAGTGCGCGTCAACCCCGGCAACATCCGCAAGTTCGACGACCAGGTCGGTGAGATCGCCCGGCGCGCGAAGGCCGCGGGGGTGTCGCTGCGCATCGGCGTGAACGCCGGATCCCTCGATCCGCGGCTCCTGCAGAAGTACGGCAAGGCGACACCCGAGGCGCTCGTCGAGAGCGCCGTGTGGGAGGCGTCGCTCTTCGAGGAGCACGACTTCCACGACTTCAAGATCTCGGTGAAGCACAACGATCCCGTCGTGATGGTGCAGGCGTACCGCCAGCTCGCCGAGCGCGGCGACTGGCCGCTGCATCTCGGTGTGACTGAGGCGGGGCCCGCCTTCCAGGGCACCATCAAGAGCGCCACAGCCTTCGGCATTCTGCTCTCGGAGGGCATCGGCGACACCATCCGCGTCTCCCTCTCGGCGCCTCCCGTCGAAGAGGTGAAGGTGGGGCTGCAGATCCTGCAATCGCTGAACCTGCGCGAGCGCAAGCTCGAGATCGTCTCCTGCCCGTCGTGCGGGCGCGCGCAGGTCGACGTCTACACGCTCGCAGAGGAGGTCACGCAGGGGCTCGAGGGCATGAGCGTGCCCCTGCGCGTCGCCGTCATGGGCTGCGTGGTGAACGGCCCCGGAGAAGCGCGCGAGGCCGACCTCGGAGTCGCCTCCGGAAACGGCAAGGGGCAGATCTTCGTGAAGGGGGAGGTCATCAAGACCGTGCCCGAGAGCGAGATCGTCGCGACACTCATCGCCGAGGCGAACCGCCTCGCCGCGGAGATGCCCGCTGCGGCGGGAACGGGCGCCCCCGAGGTCGTCACCGCGTAGCGTTCACGCGGCGGCGTCGGCGGCGAGAGCGAGCTCGATGGCCCCGGTCGCGACGTCCGCAGCGACGACACGCACCTCGACGTGCATGCCGGCGGTGCAGCCGGGCGCAGCCATCTGCGTCGTCACCGCCGGGTCGTCGAGCTGCACGCGCGCGCGATCGCCGCGCACCTCGAGCACGACGGCGGGGAGGACGTCGCCCACGCGATCGCGCAGCAGTGCCGCCTCGACGCGGTCGAGCGCCTGCGATCCCAACCGGCCCGCCCGCTGATTCGAGGCCCGCATGAGCGCGGGGAGCTCGCCGAGCGACGCGCGCGCCCACTCGGGCACGGGCCGACCCGCGCAGATCGCGGCGCAGATCACGAGGCCCCAGCGATCCACCAGCCGCCGCAGCGGAGCGGTGACATGCGCGTACGGCGCGGCGATCGCCGCCTGCATCGTCTGCTGCGGGGGCTCCCCGTCGAACGGCGTGTAATCGGCGCCGCGGAAGAGCGATGCGGCGGCCTGCAGCACCGCGGGCGTGGTGGGCGAGGCCGGATCGAGTCGCTCGAGGTACGCCCCGTAGCCGAGCTCTGCGGGCCACGGGTGCCCGAGCGACGCCGCGCGTGCGCGGAACGCTGCGAGGGCCTCCTCGTCGGGGCCCGGCATGGTGCGCAGGATGCCGACGCCCGCATCGAGCATCATGCGGCCCGCCGCCATGCCGGTGAGCAGGGAGAGCTGCGCGTTCCACTCCTCGACGGGGAGCGCGAGACTGCGCACGATCCGGTAGCCGCCCGGCTCCCGCACGATCTCCTCGTCCGGCATGTTGAGGCTCGCACCGCCGCGCAGGCGCTCCTGCTCGATGCGCAGCACGCCGACGGCGCGCAGCAGCTGCACCAGCTCGTCTGCGCCGCCCCCGTCGATCGCGGCCTGCGCGGAGGGATACTCCAGCTGGGCGCGGGAGCGCACGCGCGCGCGTTCGACCCGTGCCGCGGCGAGGGCGCCGGCGGCGTCGAGGTCGAGAGTCCAGACGTAGGCGACGCGGTCGCAGCCTGGAAGCAGCGATGCGCGATCCTCGCTGAGCGCAGCCGGATGGAGCGGAATGCGCCCGTCGGGCAGGTAGAGGGTCTGCCCGCGCTGTCGCGCTTCGCGGTCGAGCGCGCCGCCGGGGCGCACGAAGCCGGGCAGGTCGGCGATCGCGTAGCGCACCCGGAAGCCGTCGCCGGAGCGTTCGAGGTGGAAGGCCTGATCGAGATCCCGAGACCCCGGCGGGTCGAGCGTCGCGAACGGGATGTGTCGCAGATCGAGCTCGGCGTCGGCGGGGCGCGCCGACGCGGCCTCGGCGAGCGCCTCGGGGGAGAAGTCGGCGGGAGCGTCGTCGCCCTCCCGCAGCGCGGCGAGCGCTGCAGCGAGCTCGCCGTGGGCGGTCTGGGGCGAGAGTCGGGCGCGCCGGTTCGGCATGCCGCCAGCCTACTGCGCACCGCTCGTAGACTGTGAGCGTGACGACCGCGAAGCAGCAGCATGCAGAGGATCCGCAGACCGCCGGGGTGCGCGAGCGGCTCGACGCGCTCATCGCGGAGGCCGGGGTCGCCTCGCAGCGCAGTCTCATCCGGCGGATCGCGGAGGCGGGGCTCGGTCTCGGCCATGACGGGACGACGCGTCTCGACCTCAAGATCACGGCGACCGCGGTCGAGGAGATGCGGGCGGCGTTCCGCCTCTTCGCTCCCTTCCGCGGAGTGCCGAAGGTCACGATCTTCGGGTCGGCCCGCACGCAGTCGCACGACCCGCTCTGGGTGGGCGCAGAGGCTGCGGCCCGCGGTCTCGCCGAGCAGGGGTGGATGGTGGTCACCGGCGCCGGGCCGGGCATCATGGAGGCGGCGGCGACCGGCGCGGGGCCCGAGCGGTCGCTCGGCATCTCGATCCGTCTGCCGTTCGAGGAGGCTCCGCTCGATGTGGCGGCCGATGACGACCACCGGATCGCGATGAAGTACTTCTTCACGCGCAAGCTCATGCTCGTGAAGGAGTCGCGCGGGTTCATCTGCCTGCCGGGGGGCTTCGGCACCATGGATGAGACGTTCGAGCTGCTGACGCTGCAGCAGACCGGAAAGATGGAGCCGATGCCCATCGTGCTGCTCGATCGCGACGGCGGCACGTACTGGCGGAGCTTCGCCCGTTTCGTGGTCGAGGAGCTCGCGGGGGCGGGGCTCATCGCGGTGGACGATCTGGACCGCGTGCTCGTCACCGATTCGCCGGAGGCGGCGATCGCCGAGGTGACCGGGTTCTGGCGCAATTACGACTCGCTGCGGTGGCAGGGGGAGCGGCTGGTGCTGCGGGTGCGCACCGACCCGAGCGATGCGGAGCTCGCCGACCTGAACGAGCGGTTCTCGGGCCTCTGCGAGTCCGGCGAGATCGCCCGCACCGCGCCGCTGCCCTCGGAGGTCGCGGATGGCGATGCGCTCGATCTGCCGCGCATCGTGTTCACGCCGCGGCGCCGGGCGGTGGGGGATCTCTACCGGTTGATCCGCGCCCTGAACGAGCTGGAGAGCGCGCCACGGGAGCTGCAGCCCGTGCAGCGCACCGTGGGCACGGCCGGCACTGCGGGCGCGGTCGGCGCGCCCGGAGGTCAGCTCGCGACGTAGTCCGCGAGATGCTCGCCGGTGAGCGTCGCGCGTGCGGCGACGAGGTCGGCGGGCGTCCCTGCGAACACGACGGCGCCGCCCTGCTGGCCGGCACCCGGGCCGAGGTCGATGATCCAGTCGGCGTGCGCCATCACCGCCTGGTGGTGCTCGATCACGATCACGCTCTTGCCGTCGTCGACGAGCCGGTCGAGGAGGGCGAGCAGCTGCTCGACGTCGGCGAGATGCAGGCCGGTCGTGGGCTCGTCGAGCACGTAGACGTCGGCATCCTCGAGCATGTGGATGGCGAGCTTGAGCCGCTGTCGCTCGCCGCCGGAGAGGGTGGAGAGCGGCTGACCGAGCTTGACGTAGCCGATGCCGACGTCGGCCAGGCGGCCGAGAATCTTCGCGGCCTTCGCGATCCTCGTGTCGCCGGCCGAGAAGAATTCCTGCGCCTCCGCGATGGAGAGGTCGAGCACCTCGGCGATGCTCTTGCCGCCGAAGGTGTACTCGAGCACAGCGGGCGCGAAGCGCTTGCCCTCGCACACCTCGCACACGCTCTCCATCGTCGCCATCATGCCGAGGTCGGTGTAGATGATGCCGGCGCCCTTGCACTCGGGGCACGCGCCCTCGGAGTTCGCGCTGAACAGTGCGGGCTTCACGCCGTTCGCCTTCGCGAACGCGGCGCGCACCGGGTCGAGCAGGCCGGTGTAGGTCGCCGGGTTCGAGCGCCGCGATCCCTTGATCGCCCCCTGATCGACGGCGACGACCCCGTCGCGGTTCGCGACGTAGTTGCCGATGAGGGTGCTCTTGCCGGAGCCGGCGACGCCCGTCACGGCGCAGAGCACGCCGAGCGGCACGTCGACGTCGACGCCGCGCAGATTGTGGCGATCCGCGCCCCGCACCTGCAGGGCTCCGCTCGCGGCGCGCACCGTCGGCTTGAGGCGCGCCCGGTCGTCGAGGTGCGCCCCGGTGAGCGTGCCCGAGGCGCGCAGCGCCTCCACGGTGCCGGTGAAGCAGATCTCGCCGCCGTCGAGGCCCGCGCGGGGGCCGAGGTCGACCACGTGGTCGGCGATCGCGATCATCTCCGGCTTGTGCTCGACCACGAGCACGGTGTTGCCCTTGTCGCGCAGCTTGAGCAGCAGCTGGTTCATCCGCTGGATGTCGTGCGGATGCAGGCCGATCGACGGCTCGTCGAAGACGTACGTCGCATCGGTGATGGGGGAGCCGAGATGGCGGATCATCTTGGTGCGCTGCGATTCGCCGCCCGAGAGCGTTCCGGTCGGGCGGTCGAGGCTCAGATAGCCGAGCCCGATCTGCACGAACGAGTCGAGGGTGTCGACGAGCTTCTCCACGAGGGGCGCGATGCCGGCATCGTCGATGCCCCGCACCCACTCGGCGAGGTCCGTGATCTGCATCGCGCAGACGTCGGCGATCGACTTGCCCGAGATCTTCGACGAGCGCGCCGTCTCGTTGAGCCGGGTGCCCGCACAGGCGGGGCAGGCGCGGAACACGATCGCGCGATCCACGAAGGCGCGGATGTGGGGCTGCATGGCCTCGCGATCCTTCGCGAGCATGGACTTCTGAATGCGCGGAATGAGCCCCTCGTAGGTGACGTTCACGCCGTCCGCCTTGACCTTGCGCGGCTCCTCGTGCAGCAGCAGGTGCATCTGCTCGTCGGTGAAGTCGCGGATCGGCGTCTCCATGGGCAGGAGCGCCGCGAAGATGCGCCCGTACCAGCCGTCCATGCTGAAGCCGGGGACCGTGAGCGCCCCCTCGGCCAGCGACTTCTCGGCGTCGTAGAGCTCGTCGAGGGCGAAATCGCTGACCGAGCCGCGGCCCTCGCAGGTCGGGCACATGCCGCCCAGGATCTCGAAGCTGCGCCGCTCCTTCACCTGCTTGCCGCCCTTCTCCATCGTGACGGCGCCCGCCCCGCTGATCGATGCGACGTTGAAGGAGAAGGCGTTGGGGGAGCCGATGCGCGGGCTGCCCAGGCGCGAGAAGATGATGCGGAGCATCGCGTTCACGTCGGTGGCCGTGCCCACGGTCGAGCGCGGGTTCGCGCCCATGCGCTCCTGGTCGACGATGATCGCCGTGGTGAGCCCCTCGAGCACGTCGACGTCGGGCCGGCTCTGCGACGGCATGAACCCCTGCACGAACGCGCTGTAGGTCTCGTTGATGAGCCGCTGCGACTCGGCCGCGATCGTGCCGAAGACCAGCGAGCTCTTGCCCGACCCGGAGACCCCGGTGAACACCGTGAGCCGCCGCTTCGGCAGGTCGACGCTGACGTTCTTCAGGTTGTGCTCGCGCGCGCCCTGCACTCGGATGCGATCGTGCGAATCTGCGATGTGCGTGGTGGCCATGGAGTCAGAGTAGTGCGGGCCGCCGACATTCGCCGCCCCGGGTTCTCGCGCTTGCTAGGCTCGCCGTATGACCATGCCCGCGAGCCGCAGCGCGCGGCCCTCGGCCCTCGGCATCGCCGCAGCGGTGTGCGTCTGCGCGATGGCGCCCGCCTGGTTCGTGCTCCACTGGATCTGGGCGGGCATCGCCCTCGGCGTTGCCGGCCTCGGATTGGCGGCCTGTGCGGGCCGGGCTCGATCCGCGGCGCCGGCATCCGCGGCGCCGGCATCCGCCGGCCGCTCCGCCGCCCGCGCCGCGGCTTCCGACGTCGACGTGCGGCCCCGAGCCGAGAACGGACGTGCGCCCTCCCTGCTGCGCGACCTCTCCCTCATCGTCATGGGACTCGGCGTGGTGCGCCTCATCCCGCTCGCCGCGCAGCTCGACAATTGGTCGATGGTGAAGTTCACGCTCGCACTCGGCGGCGCCGTCGCCGTGCCCTACGTCGTCTCGCGATTCGTCTACCGCGACCGCGCGACGAGCTTCCCGTGGCGGGGCGCGGGCGACGCGCGAGGCGAGCGCTGGGGGCCGTACCACTGGGCCTGGCTCGTCGCCGTGATCGTGCTGGCCTGGCTGATCCTGCCCTGGTACTTCATCACCTCGGGGGTGTACGCGAACTGGCCCGTCGTCGATACGCCCGAGCTGATCGCTCGGCTCTTCGTGGGGGTCGGCGCCGTGGGCATCTGGGATGAGCTGTTCTTCATCTGCACGGTGTTCGCCGTGCTGCTCAGACACTTCCCCGTCTGGATCGCCAACCTGCTGCAGATGGTCGTCTTCGTCTCGTTCCTGTGGGAGCTCGGCTACCGCGCCTGGGGGCCGCTCCTCACCATCCCCTTCGCGCTCGTGCAGGGCATCATCTACCTGCGCACCCGCTCCCTCTCCTACGTCGTGACCGTGCACCTGCTCTTCGACGCGGTGGTGTTCGCGGTGCTCGTGCACGCGCACCAGCCGGAGCTCTTCGACTGGTTCCCGACGGCGCCGTGACGGCGGGGCCGTCGCGAGCGCGGCGCGGTCCACTTGCGGCCATCGCCGTCGCCATCGCAATCGCCATCGCGGAAGGCGACAGTACGTCCGATTCTGAGAACGGGTTGCACGGACCTCCTGTCGCCTTTCGGAGATGCGCGCACCGCTCCGAACATGCGGCGAGGCGTACAGCCATTGAGCGAGACTCCCGGGGCCCCGGGGCCCCGG
>NZ_LDRK01000002.1 GCF_001477055.1 Leucobacter chromiiresistens | reverse complement strand
CGATCCGGACCGATCAGTGCTCGCGCAGCGTCAGGTTGTAGGTGCGCTCCGCGCCGATGTACCAGAGATCCTCGACTCCGATCGCGTGGCGGTCGTACCGCCACGGGATCTCGGCCGCACCGTACGAGCCCTCGCGGAGGACGAAGCGGTACCCGGGCCTGAGCTCGTTCGCGAACGACTCCTGCTTGCCCATGAGGTGCCCCACGTTGCGCTTGCGGTACTCGGCGTCGAAGTCGACCTCGTCGCCGAGCAGGCCGATCTCCCGCATCCGCGGGCGAATCGTGGCGAGGTGCTCGAGCGTCTGCGCGTGCACGTCCTCGCAGACCACGCCGGGGCGCAGCTGGGGGATGATGGCCTCGCGCACCGCGCGCGTCAGCATCTCGTACGCCTCCCGCCCCTCCGGGGTGCGCAGCACCGAGCGCGCCATGTCGCTCGTGGCGACGACGACGCCGTCGATCACGACCTTCACCCCGGCGTCGAGCTGCACGCACGTGGTGGTCTCGTCGATCCTGAAGTCGGTGGGCGGCCCGGGGAAGAGCATCCGCTGCGACGAGTGCAGATTCGTGAAGTACGGCTCGACGTCGAACGGGATCTCGTGCTCGGTGCGGAACCGCGCGAGGAACTCCAGGTACCGCGCGTACAGCTCGTTCTCGGTGAACGCCTCGCCCGCGTCGAGGTGCTCGTGCGCCCACGCGACGGTCTGCTCGATGGCCGTCGTCGACGCGCGCGCCGCGATGAGCTGGAACGGGAGATCCTCGGCGTCGCGCTCGTCGCGCCATGAGCCGAGTGCGCGGGACGCGGAGACCAGCACGACGCCCGCGTCGGTGAGCCGGATGCCGAGCGAGCTGTGCTCCCACTGCTCCTCGAACGCGAGTCGCGACCCGTTCGTCAGGGCGGCGACGGCCTCGGCCGCGGAGCCGTAGTCGCCGCACCGGGCTCCCTCGACGCCCTCCACCCGCTGCTCCGCGATCGCGAACACGCGGCCGTCCGCCCACAGGGCGACGGTTCCCGGCTGCCAGACCGTGCCGGTGACCTCCGAGTAGTTGGGTGCGGAGGAGAGCAGGATCGCGTCGACCCCCAGCTGCTCCGCGACATGGGCCAGTGCGGAGAATCGCGTGTCGGCGCCCGCGGAGAGCTCGCGTTCGAGGCCGGCGAGGTGATCGACCCCCGCGATGAGCCGCTCTGCGACGGGGATGCCGGCGGAGCGCCAGCCCGAGAAGCGCGCGAGCACGGCAGCCTGATCGATCTCGTGCACCCGCACGGGCGCGGCCTCGGGGAGCGCGACGCGCACGTCCACCTCCCCGGTCAGCTTGAGGTAGTGCGTGTACGGCGCGCGCGGATCGAGATCGACGGGCCCGTCGCCCACGAGCTCCTTGACCAGCGCGGGCAGGTTGGGCGCGGCCGGGAAGTCGGCCACGGGACGCGGGTCGATCGTGACCCAGGGCTCGTAGAAGCGGATGCGTTCGGGATCGACGCCGGCCCCCGTCACGATGTTGCCCTGCTCCTGCTGGCGCGCGAGCATCACCTCGGCGCCCGCATCCTCGAAGATGAGGGGCGTGACGAACGGGAACGAGTCGAGGCGGATCGCCGAGAACAGGAGTCGCTCGTTCGGCACGAAGCCGTAGCGCTCGGCGACTGCCTGCGGGTCGCAGATGATTCTTGCCATGGTGCGTGGGTTCCTCACTTCTTCGTGTACTGGTTCAGCTGATGCCGGCTTCGACGCCCAGCAGCCCTTCGACCCGGGCGACCAGGTCGGCGAACTCGTCGGCGTACCGCGAGTCCTTGGAGCGGGGCCGCGGCAGATCGACCGCGATGTCGGCGATGATGCGCCCGGGGCGGTCGCCGACGACGAGCACGCGATCCGCCAGCCAGACCGCCTCGGGAATGCTGTGCGTGACGAACAGCACGCTGCGCCGGGTCTCCTGCCAGATGCGCTGCAGCTCGAAGTTCATCTGATCGCGCGTCATCGCGTCGAGCGCGCCGAACGGCTCGTCCATGAGCAGGATCTCGGGGTGCGACACGAGGGCGCGGCAGATCGACACCCGCTGCTGCATACCGCCGCTGAGTTCGTAGGAGTAGTTCTTCGCCTTGTCGCCGAGGCCGACGAGCTCGAGCAGTTCGAGCGCGTGCGCCCTCGCCTCCGCCGTGGAGCGGCGTCGGAACTCCATCGGCAGGAGCACGTTCGCGAGGTTGTTGCGCCACGGCAGGAGCGTGGGGCTCTGGAAGACCATGGCGATGTCTCGGAGCGCCTCCTTCACCCCCCGTCCGCGTACGAGCACCTCGCCCTCGGTGTTCTCGAGCAGCCCCGAGATGATCTTGAGCAGCGTGGTCTTGCCGCCGCCCGACTGCCCGACGATGGAGACGAACTCCCCGGGCGCGATGTCGAAATCGCATCCGCGCAGCACGGTGTTGCTCGCTCCGTCGCGCGCGGTGTAGGTCATGCCCACGTCGCGGACGCTGATGACCGGTTCGGTGATCGTCATGATGCCTGTCCTCTCCGCCCTCCGCTCACGCGGACGGCGCCTCGATCTGCTCGTCCGGGCCGAGCGGCTCGAGATACTCGTTCGTGTAGATGTCCGAGGGATCGACGTCGTCGGGGTTCTCGAGGCCGAGGAACTCGGCGGCGAGGTCGATCTGCTTCTGCACCCCGGCGTCGCTCATCGTGCCGAAGCCCGACTCGGCGTTCTCGTCGTCCCACATGAGGTCGCACTGGCCGGCGATCCCGTCGGCGACCGCCGCGGCGTCGAAGCCGGGCACCGCCGCCTCGAACGAGGCCGCCGTCTCCTCCTGGTTCTGGCAGGCCCACGCGAATCCGCGCTGCGTCGCGCGGTTGAAGCGCTCGACGAGCTCGGGGTCCTCGTCGATGGTCTGGTCGGAGGTGATGATGCCGTTGCCGTAGTAGAGCAGACCGAGGTCGGCCCAGTTCAGCACCACCGGGTCGTACCCCTCGGCGATCAGGGTGGGGCCGTCCGAGACGGAGAGCGCCAGGTTGGCATCCCACTGCCCCGCGATGAGCCCCGGGATCTTCGCCTCTCCGGCTGCGGAGACGATCTCGACATCGCCTTCGCTCCATCCGAGCTTGTCGAGCACGGCCGGCCACATCGCGACCATGGCGCCGTTGCCCTCCGTCGCGACCGTCTTGCCCTTGAGGTCCTCCCAGTCGGCGATCCCGGAGTCGGGGAGCGCGAGGGCGGCGTAGGCGGATTTCGCCTGCACGAGGTTGACCTGCCGGATCGAAGCCCCTTGGGCGCGGTTGAGGATCGACACGTTGTAGTCGGCCCAGCCGAAGTCGACGCGGCCGGTGTCGACGGAGGCCACGGTGTTCGCGGATCCCGAGCCGGGCATGATCTCGACGTCGATGCCCTCCGCCTCGTAGAACCCCGCGTCGACGGCGGCGTAGAAGGGGGCGTGCTTCGGCAGCACGGCGACGTCGAGCATGAAGTCGACCTGGTCGGAGCCTCCGGCTCCGGCGGCCCCGGATCCGGCGCAGCCGGTCGCGAGGAGCGCGGTGGCGGCGAGCATCGCCGCGACCGTGGTTTTCTGTGCGCGCATGTGCGGGCGTCCTTTCTCGAACGGAAATGCTGGGGGTGTGGTTCGCCGGCGCTACTTGACGTGGTTGCGCCAGGGCAGCAGGCGGGCGGCGATGAGGGTGATGAGGTAGAAGAGCAGGAGGGAGATGGCGGCGAGCACCATGAACGCGGCGAACATCGTGGCGAGGTCGCTCTGCGCGTTCGCGCGGAGGATCACCTGCCCGAGGCCGTCGGTGCCGGCGATGAACTCGCCGACGACGGCGCCGCCCACGGCGAGCGAGATCGAGATCTTGGCCCCGGAGAAGATCGACGGCAGGGCGTACCAGAACTCGATCTTGCGCATCCGCATCCACGCGCTCGCGTTGTTGATGCGGGCGAGCTCCTTCAGCTCGTTGGGCACGGCGGAGAGCCCGTCGAAGGTGTTGATGACGAGCGGGAAGAATGCGATCGCCATCGCCACGAACGCTTTCGATTCGAAGCCGAAGCCGAACCAGACGATGAACAGCGGGGCGAGCGCGACCTTCGGGATCGTGTCGACGGCGATGAGCGCCGGGTAGAGGAAGTGCCGCACCGCCGGAATGTAGAAGAGCGTCGCCCCGCAGAGCACTCCGAGGCCGGTGCCGAGCGCGAAGCCGGCGAGGGCCTCGGTGACCGTGACCCAGGCGTGGTGCGCGAAGTAGTCGGGCTGCGCGAAGAGCTTCTCGAAGGCCGCGATCGGGCCGACGAGCAGATAGGCCGGCAGCTGGAAGACTCGGACGACGAGTTCCCAGATCGCCAGGATCGCGAGCATGCCGACTGCGGCCTTGACCGCCTTGTCGACGCCGGACGGGAGGGAGCGCTTGCGCGCGGCCGGGGCGATCGCGAGCGTCTGGGTGAGACTGGATGGAGCGGCGATGCTCTGCGGATCTCTGACGGAAGCGTGCTTCGAAGTATCGATGTTCATGGCCTTCCCAAGTTCAAGGTGTGGTGACCGGCACGGAGCGAGTCATCTTGACAGCGCATCCACTCTCGACGAGTCCTCGACGATGAGGCGGACGAAGCATGACCCTCAGTATCAGAGCGGTCGAAGATACCTGTCTAACACTCTTTCGGCATCTATTGAGTCTTTCGGGGTATCGACCAGTGGGCGACTCGCTCGCGGAGACAGCGATACCCCGATGGCATCAGTCGAACCCCTTTTGATACTGGACACGAACGGTCGCGCCGGTTTCACTGGCACTGGCGTCGCGCACCGCCCGCCCTCGCCATTCCCCTCCGCAGAGAACAGGAGCACCGCGATGAGCACCACTCCCGCACCGCCGACCACGCCCGTGCAGCGCCTGGCAGACCTCGGGCACGCCCTCCCGCAGCCCGCGGCCGGCGCATACGCCTACGACCCCGTGCTCGTCCGGGGAGATCTCGCGCACGTCTCGGGCCAGATCCCCCGGCGCGACGGCGAGGTCGCCTTCACGGGGCCCGTGCGCGCCGACGCCGAGGCCGCCCGCGGCCGGGAGGCGGCCGAGCTCTGCGCACTGCACGCCCTCGCCCAGATCGAGCACGCCGTCGGCCTCGACCGCGTCGCCCAGCTGCTCAAGCTGCAGGTGTACGTCGCGAGCGGCCCCGACTTCGTCGACCAGCCCGCCGTCGCCGAGGGCGCATCGCGGCTGCTCCGCGCCGCACTCGGAGAGGCCGGGCGGCACGCCCGCACCGCGATCGGCGTGCCCCGCCTCCCGAAGAACGCGACCGTCGAGATCGACCTCGAGCTCGCCCTGCACCCCGCCGCGCACTGACCCCGACCGAATCGGAGCACCCCATGGACACCACGCCCGACGCACTCGAACTGGTACTCGACCGAGCCGCCGCCGCCGCGCCCGCACTCGCCGCGCAGCCGCCCCGCGCCCGAGCCGCCTTGCTGATCGCCCTCGCCGACGCGCTCGAAGCCGCGCGGGATCGCCTCGTCCCGATCGCGGAGCGGGAGACCGGGCTGACCCGAGCCCGCCTCGACGGAGAGGTCGCGCGAACGGCCGTGCAGCTCCGGCTGTTCGCCGAAGCGGTGCGCGCGGGCGACGGCGCGGACGCCCGCATCGACGAGGCCGATCCCGGCTTCGTGCTCGGCGCGCGGCCCGACCTGCGGCGCACCCGCATCCCCGTCGGCCCCGTGCTCAACTTCTCCGCATCCAACTTCCCGTTCGCGTTCTCCGTGCTCGGGGGCGACTCCGCCTCGATCCTCGCCGCCGGGTGCCCGCTCATCGTCAAGGCCCACTCGGGCCACCCCGAGCTGTCCGAGGCAACCGCCGAGGTCGCGCAGCGGGTCGTCGAGGATCTCGGCCTCCCGGCGGGAACGCTGCAGCTCATCCACGGGCAGCAGGCCGGAGTGGCCGCGGTGCAGGACTCCCGGGTGCGCGCCGGTTCGTTCACCGGCTCGACGCTCGGCGGGCGCATCCTCGCCGACCTGGCCGCCGCGCGGCCCGCGCCCATCCCGTTCTACGGCGAGCTCGGCAGCGTGAACCCGGTGTTCGTCACCCCGGCCGCGATGACCGAGAACGGACCGGCGCTCGCCGCCGACTACGTCGCGAGCGTCGCCGGATCGGCCGGTCAGCTCTGCACGAAGCCGGGGCTGCTGTTCGCCGCTCAGGACGACGCCTTCCTGAGCGCCGTCGCCGAGGCCGGCGACGCGGCGGGCGCCGCGGAGCACCGCCTCCTCGGCCCGCGCATCGCGGAGGCGTACCGCGCCGATCTCGAGGCGGTGCTCGCCATCGACGGGGTCGATCCCGTCGTCTCCGGCACGATGCGCATCGACGCGGAGGGCGACGGATGGGTCACGCCCACCATCGTGCGCGTCTCGCTCCATACGCTCCGCGCGCACCGCGAGGTGCTGGCGGAGGAGCACTTCGGACCCTGCTCCGTCATCGTCGACGTGCCCGCCGAGGAGCCGTTCGCACCGCTCGTCGGCGAGTTCATCACCGGCTCGCTCACCGGCACCCTCCACCTGAGCCGCGGCGAGCGCGACGGCGCGTCCGACGCCGCCTCCGCCGCCGACGCCGGAGCCGATCCCGCACTCGGCGCACTCGTCTCCGCGCTCGCCGAGCACGCGGGCCGCGTGATCTTCGACGGATGGCCGACCGGCGTCGCGGTGACCCCCGCTCAGCAGCACGGCGGGCCCTGGCCGGCGACGACGAACGACTCGAGCACCTCGGTGGGCACGGCGGCGATCGGCCGCTTCCTCCGCCCGGTCGCCTTCCAGAACGCGCCCAGCGCCTACCTCCCGGCGGCGCTGCGCGACGCCAACCCGCTCGGCATCCCCCAGCGGCGCAGCGCGGCCGGTGAGTCGATCTCCTGGGGCCGCGCACTAGGCTGAACGCATGACCGAGAGCTCCGCGCACGCCCCAGCCATCGAACGTCTCACGTGCGTGATCCCGGCAGGCGGCGTCGGGTCGCGCCTGTGGCCGCTGTCCCGCGCGAACGCGCCGAAGTTCCTGCTCGATCTGACCGGCTCGGGGGACTCGCTGCTGCGTGCGACGTGGGATCGGCTCGCCCCGCTCGCGCCGGCCGAGCGCACGATGGTGGTGACCGGCAGCTCGCACCGCGACTCGGTCGCGGAGCAGCTGCCGGACCTCCTGGCCGAGAACCTCGTCACCGAGAGCGAGCCGAAGGACTCGTCGGCGGCGATCGGTCTCGCCGCGGCGATCCTGGAGCTGCGCGACCCCGACGCGATCCTCGGCTCCTTCGCCGCCGACCACGTGATCCGCGGAGACGTGCTCTTCCAGCGCGCCGTGACCACCGCGGTGCAGGCGGCGGATCAGGGGTACATCGCGACCATCGGC
Source organism: Leucobacter chromiiresistens (assembly GCF_001477055.1). Lineage (GTDB taxonomy): Bacteria > Actinomycetota > Actinomycetes > Actinomycetales > Microbacteriaceae > Leucobacter > Leucobacter chromiiresistens_A. Next base: position 19,234 of record NZ_LDRK01000002.1, on the reverse strand, counting down.
ATCCACCCCTCGCACCCCGCGACCGGCTTCGGATACATCTCGACGGGCGATGCGCGGCGCGATCTGGCGCCGTTCGACGTCTACGACGTGACCGAGTTCGTGGAGAAGCCCGACGCGCAGCAGGCCGAGCGCTACCTCGCCGACGGCGGGTACCTCTGGAACGCGGGCATGTTCATCGCGCGCGCGACGGTGCTGCTCGACCAGATGGCGCTGCAGCAGCCCGCGCTCGTCTCGGCGCTGCGCGAGATCGCCGCCGCCTGGGACACCGAGCGCGGCGCCGATGTGCGGGAGCGCCTGTGGCCCACCCTCCCGAAGATCGCGATCGACTACACCGTGGCCGAGCCGGCCGCTGCTGCGGGCAAGATGGTGTGCGTCGCCGCGCACTTCGACTGGGACGACGTGGGCGACTTCGCCTCGGTCGCGAACCTGCTGACCCGGGGCCGGGGCAGCGACCTCGCGGTGCTCGGCGACGGAGCGCAGGTGCTCTCGGACGCGTCGAGCGGCATCGTGGTCTCGGAGAGCAGCCGCCTCGTGGCGCTCGTCGGCGTCGAGGACGTGGTGGTGGTCGATACCGCCGACGTGCTGCTCGTCACGTCGAAGAGCCGCGCGCAAGACGTGAAGCACCTCGTCAGCCGCATGAAGGTGACGGGCGGCGGGCACCTGCTCTAGCGGGGGCGCCCGGAGGTCACGCCGAGACGACGAGCGAGAACGGGTACCGCTGCGACGACAGCACGCGCACGGCGCCCTCCGAGCGTTCGAGGGCCCCGAGCCCGTCGTCGGGATCGGCGCCCGGGTAGCGGTCGCCCGTCTCGAAGTCGGGGTCGTTCGACAGCACCACGCGCCCGTTCGCGTTGACGAGCGTCGAGCCGGCGTGCCCGTCGAGCACGGGCAGCAGGGCCTCCTCCAGCGACGAGACGAGCACGTCGGCGCACACGACGCCCCAGAAGTCGCCGCCGACGAGCAGCGGCACCGCCGAGGTGATGGTCACCTCGTTCGAGCAGAGGTAGTCGACGAAGGGGCCCGCGACGTGGCGGTCCCCCGTCGCCTCGGGCACCCGGTACCACTCGAGCCGCATCAGGTCGATGGCCGCCTGCCCGGGGCCGAACGTCGACGATGCGAGCAGAGCGCGCTCGGGCCCCTGCCACCACGCGAGCGGGTTGCCCTCGCCCACGAGCTCGTCGCTGGCGCAGAACCCCGCGCCGTAGAGCGGGCGGCCCTCCGTGTCGAGCACCTCGTAGGCGCCCGGCTTCGCGAGGGCGGCGAGATGCCCGCCGGTCAGCGCGCCGCGCTCGGACTGGCGGCGCAGCGCCGAGGCGAGGGTGGGCACCCAGCGGTCGAGCGGAGCGAATACGCCGTCGAAGAACTCATCGACGTGGCGCAGGGCCTCGCGGAGCGGGGCTTCTGCGGGTTCGGGCGCGACGGTCACGGCACTCTCTTCCTCTTCTTCGAGGTCGCCGGAGGGTCACCTCTCCCGACGACGCGCTTCCAGTGTGCCACGAAGATCGGCGTCGCGCGGCGTCGCGATCAACTCGCTGCGCAGGCTCACGAGCCAGCGGGTCGAGGCGCGCACCGTCTCGCGGATGGCGGATCGCGCCGCGTCGACGTCGCGAGCGCGCGTGGCGCGGATCTGGGCCATGAGCGCCTGCTGCGTCGCGGCGCGCGCCCCCTCGTCGAGGTCCTGCAGTGCGAGCAGCGGCGTGAACTCGGTCTGCACGCGCACGTGCTCCTTCGTGAGCCGCACCGACTGGCTGAGCGCCGCGAGCTCCAGCTGGATCTCGGTGACGCGCCGCCGCCAGGCCACGCGGTCGAGGTCGCGCGCGCGCTCGGCGACTGAGGCGACGACATCGATCTCCCCCTGGGTCGCGCGCTGGCACGCGTACTCGGCGCAGGCGCAGCAGATGGCCTCGTAGTGCACGCCGAGGTCGGCGAGGGCGACGCGCGGCATCGCCTGCAGCGCGCGGGCGTTGACCTCCTCGACCGAGCCGTGGCTGGGCCGCACGAAGCTGCCGCCGTTGCGGCCGCGCTTCGTCTCGATGAGCCCGCGGTGGCGCAGCCCGCCGAGGGCTTCGCGGACGGTGACGACGGCGACGCCGAGGAGCGCCGAGAGCTCGGTCTCGCTGGGGAGGCGCTCGCCCTCGGTGAAGGCACCGACCGAGATCGCCTGGACGATCCGGGATTCGACGAGCTCGATGCGCCCCTCGTCGCCGATCGGGGCGAGTGCCGCGGTGCGGAGGCGGCTCGGAGGCGAGGTCGGCATGTGTGCGCTCACCGTTCTCCTCCGATCTCACGAACGTACCGAGTGTGTCATGACTGAACTGAGATTTTGCCGCCACCGCTCCGTGATCGAACTGTAACCTGCGGGAAGCCGCGCGTTCTTAAACCTATAAACCCATATGTTATGGTTCTTCTCATCGGGCCGACAACGACGTTGAGGAGCATCCGCATGACACATTCAGTCCCCGCCCCGGAACCGCAGGGGGACATCGCCGTATCGGTGCGCGGCGTGCGCAAGGAGTTCGGCGACCTCGTCGCCGTCAACGATCTCGACATCGAGATCCGCGCCGGCGAGTTCTTCTCCATGCTCGGCCCATCCGGCTCGGGCAAGACGACCGTGCTGCGCATGATCGCCGGGTTCGAAGAGCCCACGGCCGGCACCATCCTCCTCCACGGCACCGACGTGACGAAGTCGGCCCCATTCGACCGCGACGTCAACACGGTCTTCCAGGACTACGCGCTCTTCCCGCACCTCACCATCGCCCAAAACGTCGCCTACGGCCTCACCGTCCGCGGCGTCCCCGCGGCGGAGCGCCGCCGCCTCGTCGCCGAAGCGCTCGAGCAGGTGCAGCTCGCCCACGTCGCCGAGCGATCCCCCGCCCAGCTCTCGGGCGGTCAGCGCCAGCGCATCGCGCTCGCACGGGCCCTGATCCTCCGCCCGAAGGTGCTGCTGCTCGACGAGCCGCTCGGAGCGCTCGACAAGCAGCTCCGCGAGCAGATGCAGTTCGAGCTCAAGCAGATCCAGCGCGACGTGGGCATCACCTTCGTCTTCGTCACCCACGACCAGGAGGAGGCGCTGACCCTCTCCGACCGCGTCGCCGTCTTCAACAACGGCAAGATCGAGCAGGTCGGCAGCCCGCGCGAGGTCTACGAGTTCCCCCGCACCGAGTTCGTCGCCAAGTTCCTCGGCGTCACCAATCTGCTCGCCGACGCCACCGCTCAGCGCATCCTCGGAACCGGCGCCGCGCACAGCGTGCGGCCCGAGCGCGTGCGGCTCGTCGATCCGACCGCACCGCTCGACGCCGCAGACGTCGCGCTCCCCGGCACCATCGTCGAAACCGTGTACGCGGGCGCGCACACGCGCTACCTCGTCGAGACCGACGGCGGCACGCGCTTCATCTCCGAGACCCAGAACACCCACACCCCGCGCACCACCCCCAGCATCTCCCGCGGCGACGCGGTGAGCCTGCGGTTCGCGCGGGATCACGCGGTCGCCGTGCCGAGCGCCTGACCGCCTGCACCGCTTCCACCCGCACGAACCGAACCACCCGCACCACCCAATCGCCTACGAAGGAGTAACGATGCACAAGAAACTCGCGATCCCGGCAGCGCTCATCGCAGCGGCCGGACTCGCCCTGTCGGGCTGCTCGAGCAGCGGTGGCGACTCGGCGCCCGGGGAGATCGAGATCGACGTCCCCGACCTCCCCGCGGTCGAGTCGCTCGGCGACATGGAGTCGGAGGTCAACATCGTCGCCTGGTCCGGCTTCGTCGAACCCGCCTGGGCCGACCAGTTCACCGCCGACACCGGCTGCAAGGTCAACCGCAAGGTCGCCGCCACGAGCGACGAGATGGTGCAGCTCATGCGCACCGGAGAGTACGACCTCGTCTCCGCCTCCGGCGACGCCAGCCTCCGCCTCATCGTCGACGGCAACGTGCAGCCGCTCAACACCGAGCTGATCCCGAACTTCGGCGACGACATCGTCGAGGGCATGAAGGGGCAGCTCTACGACACGCTGAACGGCAACGTCTACGGCATCCCGATCGGCCGCGGAGCGAACATCCTCGAGTACAACTCCGAGGTCGTCACCGAAGCACCGACGAGCTGGGACGTCGTGTGGGAGGAGGACAGCCCGTACGCCGGCAACATCGCCGCCTACGACAGCCCCATCTACATCGCCGATGCCGCGATCTACCTGATGGCGACGCAGCCCGACCTCGGCATCGAGAACCCCTACGCACTCGACGAGGAGCAGCTGGCGGCCGCGGTCGAACTGCTGCAGCAGCAGAACGGCATGGTCTCCGAGTACTGGTCGCCCGCCACCAACGTCACCTCGTTCACCGGCGGCAACTCCGTCGTGGGCACCTCCTGGGAGGTGCTGCGCAAGGCCACGCAGGACGAGAAGTTCCAGAGCGTGCTGCCCGAGGAGGGCTCGACCGGCTGGTCGGACGCGTGGATGCTCGCGGCCGACGCCGAGCACCCCAACTGCGCCTATGCCTGGATGGACTACACCAGCAGCCCCGAGGTCAACGGCCAGATCGCGATGAACTTCGGCATGGCGCCCGCCAACGCCGCGTTCTGCGAGACGAGCGACGAGGCCCGCGAGCACTGCGACTACTACAACGCGACCGATGAGGAGTACTTCGAGAAGGTGTGGTTCTGGACCACGCCCATCGATCAGTGCCTCGACGGCCGCACCGACGTGCAGTGCACCAACTACCAGGACTGGACCAGCGCCTGGGCGACCGTCAAGGGCTGACGCCCGCAGGGTGGCCGGGGACGCGCCCCGGCCACCCGCACCGCACCACTCCCCCACCCCACGACCCGTCAGTGAGGAACCATCGTGTCGCACCCGCCGACCCTCGAGCGTCGCACCAAGCCGCTCTCGACCGCGCTCTACCGCCACCCGCGCGGCCGCCTCGCGTCGCTCCTGACCCTGCCGATGGCCTGGCTGCTCGGCGTCTACATCCTGTCGCTCGTACTGCTGCTGCTCACCGCGTTCTGGACGACCGATCCGTTCACCTCCCGCGTGAAACCCGGCTTCACCCTCGAGAACTTCGAGCAGCTCGTCACCGTACCCGCCTACCTGTCGACCGCGCTGCGCACGCTCGGCATCGCACTCGCCGTCACCGCGATCTGCGCGGCCGTCGCGATCCCGCTCGCCGTCTTCATGGCGAAGGTCGCCGGCCCGCGCCTGCGCGCCGTGCTCGCGATCCTCGTGACACTGCCCCTCTGGGCCGGCTACCTGGTGAAGATCATCGCGATGCGCCTCGTCTGGACCGATGAGGGGTTCTTCAACTGGGCCCTCTCGCCCTTCGGCGTCTCGGGCCCCGGCTTCGGCACGCTCACCGTCATCCTCACCCTCGTCTACCTCTGGTTCCCCTACATGGCGATCCCCGTCTACGCGGCCGTATCCCAGATCCCGACCAACCTCTTCGACGCCTCCTCCGACCTCGGCGCGAGCGGCGCGCGCACCATCCGCACCGTCGTCGCACCCCTGCTGCTGCCGGCGCTCATCGCGGGATCGATCTTCACGTTCTCCCTCAGCCTGGGCGACTACATCGCCGCCATGTACGTCGGCGGATCGACGCAGATGATCGGCAGCATCATCGCCCAGAACATCAACCTGAACCCGCCCCTCGCCGCAGCGTTCTCGTTCGTGCCGATCGTGCTCGTCATCATCTACCTCAGCGCCGTGCGCCGCACCGGCGCGCTCGACAACCTCTGATCCGAGACCCGCAGGAGACCCGCCATGCTACGTCTGAACCGCACCACGCGCGTCGCGCTCGCCGCCATCACGGTGATCGCACTCGGATTCATGTACATCCCGCTGTTCGTCATCGTGATGAACTCGTTCAACTCGAGCCGGGTGTCGGGATGGCCGATCCCCGGCTTCTCCCTGGAGTGGTGGGGCAAGGCGCTCACGAATCCGGCGGTGCACGCCGCGCTGCTGAACTCCGTGATCGTCGCGTCGGTCGCCACCGCGTTCGCGCTCCTGCTCGGCACGCTCGCCGCGTTCGCCCTGCAGCGCTTCCGGTTCTTCGGCAAGCAGACCGTCAACCTGCTCATCGTGCTCCCCATCACCCTCCCCGGCATCGTGACCGGCGTCGCGCTGTCGAACACCTACTTCCAGGTGCTGAAGCCGATGGGCATCAACGTCGGCTACTGGGGCATGATCATCGCCCACGCCACCTTCTGCGTCGTCATGGTGTTCAACAACGTCATCGCGCGGCTGCGCCGCATGCACCCGAACCTCGACGAGGCGTCGATGGATCTCGGAGCGGGCATCGGCCAGACGTTCAGGCTCGTCACCTTCCCGCAGTTCCGCAGCGCCTTCATCGCCGGCGGCCTGCTCGCCTTCGCGCTCTCCTTCGACGAGATCGTGGTCACCATCTTCACCGCTCCCCCCGGAGTCGAGACGCTGCCCCTCTGGATCATGAACCAGATGGCCCGCCCCAACGAGGTCAACCAGGTGAACGTCGTGGCGACGGTGATGATCCTGCTCTCACTGATCCCGGTGTACATCTCGCAGCGGGTGTCGGCCGTCACCGACGCGAAGTAGCGGCGCGCCCGCGCCGCGCGCCGCCCGCGCGCTCCGCTCGCGCCCGTCGAGACCGAGCACTCGCACCGAGACCGAGGGAATCCGCACCGCGAATTCCCTCGGTCTCGCGCGCACCCCTCAGTTTCGCGGGGAGGGGCGGGCGCGCCGCGCGCCGCGAGGGGTGGGCGCGCCGCGCGGGCCGGCGCGCTACAGGCGGTCGCGGTGCGTGTCGCGCAGCTCCTCGACCGCGCGCTCGAGCGCCGGGTCGTCGCCGCGGGCGAGCGCCGCGTACTGCAGCACCAGGCCGTCGTCGGTGGGAACGGCCTTCACCCACATGCGCCGGCGCGCCACGAAGAGCGACCACACGAGCCCGCCGAGTGCGAGCAGCGCGAAGACGAGCACGAAGGTCTGCGCCGGGTTGCGCATCACGTCGAACGACGCGTACCGCGGCACGTCGTCGAGCGTGATCGTTCCCATGCCGTTCGGCAGATCGGCGGTCTCACCCGGCACCAGCTCGATCGACTCGGCGTCGACCGCGCGGCCTGTCAGCTGCTCCATCTTCGAGGTGTCGAGCGAGTACACCGAGCGCGGCACCCCGTCGTCGATGCCGAGATCGCCGACGAACACGTCGAGCGTGAGCACGGGGTTCTCGAGGTCGGGGTAGTTCGACGTGTAGGCGCCCGTGTCGAGATCCGCCTTCGTCGGGTAGAAGAAGCCGCGCAGGCCCACCTGCACCTGCTCGCCGGCCCCGTCGGTGATGCCGTACGGCACCTTCACCACGCCGAGCGACGTCATCGTCATGTTGTCCTGCGGGATGAACGGCATCGCCTCGCTGTAGACCACCGTGCCCTCGGCGTTCTTCACGGTGATGCGCGGCGCGTACCCGTTCGCGATCAGGTAGATCGGGGAGCCGTGCACGCGCAGCGGGTGGTTCACCTGGATCGTCTCATCGCTGACCTCGCCGTTCTCGGGGTCGATGAGTTCGAGGTTCGCCGTGTAGTCGCGCACCTGCCCGATCGCGGCCGTGTTGCCGTCGTCGGGTGTGACGTACGTCACGTCGAGGGAGTCGAGCTTCAGCCCGAACGGATCGAGGCTCGACGAGTCGAAGGCACGACCCGTGTTCACGGTGTCGTAGTCGATGAGCTGATTCACCATCGTCTCGCCCTCGACGAGCACCTTCTGCCCGTTGAACGTGAACACGCCGCCGACGCCCACGCTGATGAGCACCCCCAGCAGGGAGATGTGGAAGAGCAGGTTGCCCGTCTCGCGCAGGTAGCCCCGCTCCGCCGAGACCGACACCGTCTCCACGCCGCGACGCGTCACGCGCTGGATCTCGGTGCGGTAGCGCAGCTTCCGCAGGACGCGAGCCGCCTCCTCGACGGCGCGCTCGGCGAACGCCGCGCGATCCTCGTCGCTCGCCTCGGGGTTCTTGAGCCGCACCTCGGAGAAGCCGGCCATGCGCTCGAGCCGCGCCGGAGTCTTCGGCGGGCGGCCGCGCCACGCCTTCCAGTGGTGGGCGATGCGCGGGATCACGCAGCCGATCAGCGAGATGAACAGCAGCAGGTAGATCGCCGAGAACCACACCGAGCCGTACACGTCGAACGCCTGAATGGGGAAGGCGTCGAGAATGGGGAACAGCTTCGGGTGATCGGCCTCGTACTGCACCACGCCGTTCGGGTCGGCGCTGCGCTGCGGCACCAGCGATCCCGGGATCGCCGCGACCGCGAGCAGCAGGAGCAGCACGAGCGCGACGCGCATGCTCGTCAACTGCCGCCAGAACCACCGCAGCCAGCCGGTGAGCCCGAGCTCGGGCGACTCCGCGCGGATCGAACCGCCCGCGCCGCTGCCGTCGTCGTAATCAGAGGGGCGTGACATATCCGCCGATCACCGCCTGCAGTGCGTACATCATCTTGCTCCAGAGGCCGGTCACCATGAGGAGACCGATGAGGATCAGCAGCCCGCCGCCGATCAGATTCACGGCACGGATGTGCCGCTTGAAGAACGTCATCGTGCGCGTCAGCCAGCCGAAGCCGAGCGCTGCGAGCACGAAGGGCACGCCGAGTCCGATGCAGTACGCGACCGCGAGCACCACGGAGCGGGCCACCGACCCCTGCTGCAGGCTCAACGTCATGATCACACTCAGCGTCGGGCCCATGCACGGGGTCCAGCCGATCGCGAAGACCGCGCCGAGCAGCGGAGCGCCCGCCAGCCCGAGCCTCGGCTTGATGCGCATCTTCATCGTCGACTGCATCCGGGTGAAGAGGCCGATGAACACCAGCCCCATGACCACGATCACCGCGCCCATCACCCGGGTGATGACGGGCTCCCACTCGAGCAGCCAGACACCGACCGTGCCCGCAGCGGCGAGGAACGCGACCAGCACGACGGTGAAGCCGAGCACGAACAGCGCCGAGCCGAGCAGCACACGCCCGCGCGGCGCGCGCTCGACCGCACCGCCCTGCGGTGCTCCTGCGGTCGCCCCTCGCGGTGCTCCTGCGGTCGCCACCCCTCGCTGCGCTCCGCGGGCTGCCGCTGACGCGGCACCGCGACCGTTCGCGCCGCCCTGCGGTGCTCCCGCGGTCGCGCCGACATACGCGAGGTAGCCGGGAACGAGCGGGAGCACGCACGGGGAGAGGAAGGAGAGAAGCCCCGCGGCGATGGCGATGAGCGAAGCGACGAGCAGCTGCCCGTCGGCGACGATGTGCTCCACCGCTACTGCTCGCCGGCGGTGTCGCTCGACTCGGCCAGCGTCTCGTCGATGAGCGTGGTGAGCTGGGAGGCGCTCGCGAGCTGCCCGAGCACGCGGTGCGCGACGCGCCCCTCGCGATCCAGCACCAGCGTGGTGGGCACCGCGTTGAGGGGAACCTCGCCGGCGAACGCGCGCTGCACCGACCTGCCGCCGGCGTTGTCCATGATCGACGGGTACTCGATGCCGAACTCGCGGGAGAACTGCTGCGCCTGCGCGACCTGATCGCGCGTGTTGACGCCCACGAACTGCACGCCCTGATCGGCGTACTCGTCGTACGCCGCCACCAGGTCGGGGGCCTCCACACGGCAGGGCGCGCACCCGGCGTACCAGAAGTTCACGACCGTGACGTCGCCGTGGGTATCGGCCGACCCGAACTCGGCACCGCTCTCGTCGACGCCCGAGAACTCCACGGGCTCCGTGCGCTCAGCCTCCGAGATGCTGAGCGATGATCCATCACCCGAGACGTACCCCTTGTCGCTGCCCTCCTCGAACTGCGACGCGAGGTCGGCGCCCTCCCCCGTGCACCCGGACAGCAGGAGCGCGGCCGAGAGGGTGAGGGCGATGGTCGTGGCGGTGCGGCGCAGGCTCATACGGCTCCTACATCTACGGCGTCGTCGGTGAGCCCGGCGGCGGGGGTGCGGTAGTCGACCTCGAACCAGCGCTCGCCGCGCTTCTCGAAGGTCGTGATGCTCGACAGCTCGCAGCGTCGCGACGACGGGTTGTGGAAGAGGGGCTTGCCGGTGATGTCGAGGTGCGCCATCCAGATCGGCGACTGGTGCGACACCATGACGATGTCGCCGTCGCGGGTCGACTCCCACGCGTCGTTCATGGCCGCGCGCACCCGATCGGCGATCTGGCGGTAGGGCTCGCCCCAGCTCGGCCGGAAGGGGTTCCAGTAGCGGTGCCAGTACCGAGGCTTCGAGAAGGCGGCGTCGGCGCCCGAGCTGACCATGCCCTCGAACGAGTTGGTGGGCTCGATGATGCGATCCTCGGTCACGATCTCGAGGCTGAGCGCGCTCGCGATCGGCCGCGCCGACTGCTGCGCGCGTTCGAGCGGCGAGGCGAGCAGGCGGGAGACGAGGCGGTCGCTGCCCGCGAGCTCGAGTGCGGCGGCCTCGGCCATCTGGTGCCCGCGTTCGGACAGGCGGAAGCCCGGAAGGCGGCCGTAGAGCACGCGATCCGGGTTGTGCACCTCGCCGTGGCGCACCAGATGCAGCAGTTTGTCGCTCACGCCTCCATTGTACGGAGGGGGTGTCTGTGAGTTCGGGGGCGGCGCCCGGGGCCCCTGCCCGCACGCCGGGAGGCCCGGCGCCGACGCCCGCGGCCGCCTCCCGCACGCCGGGAGGCCCGTGCGGCGCGATCCACCGCGACGGCTAGACTGTCCGGGTGACTGAGCGTGTATTGATCAAGGACCTGGCCGCCCGCGAAGACGGCACTGTGCGAGTCTCCGGATGGGTGGAGAAGGTACGCGACCAGCGGTACGTGCAGTTCGTCGTGCTGCGCGACGAGACCGGGGCGGTGCAGCTCGTGAACGGCGGCGTGCTGCGCGAGCCGGATCCCGAGAACCCCCGATCCGATGTGCTGGTGCCCCGCACCACCACGATCTCGGAGCTGACGCAGGGGTCGTTCGTCACGGTCACGGGCGAGCTGCAGCACAACGAGCGGGTCAAGCTCGGCGGCGTGGAGGTGCAGATCGACGAGATCGAGGTCGTCGCGGCATCGCTCCCCGACAACCCGGTCGCCGGCGATTCGAACATCGACGTGCGCCTCGACTGGCGCTTCCTCGACCTGCGCCGCCCGGAGCAGAATCTCGTGTTCCGCGTGCAGACCGCGTTCCTGCACGCGCTGCGCCAGGTGTGGGTGGATCGCGGCTTCATCGAGATCCAGACGCCGAAGCTCATGGCGAGCGCCTCCGAGTCGCGCGCCGAGCTCTTCGAGGTCGAGTACTTCGAGGGCAAGGCCTTCCTGGCGCAGAGCCCCCAGTTCTTCAAGCAGATGGCCCAGGCGGCGGGCTTCGGCGGCATCTTCGAGGTGGGTCCCGCCTTCCGCGCCGACCACTCGTTCACGTCGCGTCACGCCACCGAGTTCACGTCGATCGACACGGAGCTGAGCTGGATCGACTCCCCCGAAGACGTCATGGAGCTGCACGAGGAGCTGCTCGTCGCCGGGCTCACCGCCGTCAAGGAGCAGCTCGGCGCCGAGATCGAGAAGCTCTTCGGCATCGAGATCGAGGTGCCGTCGCGCCCGTTCCCGCGCATCCCCCTCGCCGAGGCGAAGGAGATCGTGAAGGCCGAGGGCTACGAGGTGCCCCGCGCCGACGCCGACATGGATCCGGAGGGCGAGCGCCGCATCGCCGCGCACGTGCGCAAGAAGTACGGCCACGACTTCGTCTTCCTCACCGACTACGACGCGTCGATCCGCCCGTTCTACCACATGCGCAACCCCGAGAACCCGCAGCTCACGCGCAGCTACGACCTCATCTACCGCGGCACGGAGATCTCGACGGGCGCGCAGCGCGAGCACCGCATCGACGTGCTCGAGGCGCAGGCGGTCGAGAAGGGCATGGACCCGAAGGAGCTCGGCTTCTACCTCGACTTCTTCCGCTACGGCGTGCCCCCGCACGGCGGCTTCGGCATGGGCCTGAACCGCGTGCTGATGCTCATGCTGCAGCAGCAGTCGATCCGCGAGGTCACGTACCTGTTCCGCGGCCCGAACCGCCTGCTGCCGTAACGCGGTCGCTCTCTTCGACGGCGCCCCCCGCTGCTGCGGACGGGCGCCGTCGGCGTTTCACGTCGCCGGTGTCATGGTGCACGTGGCGGCCCCGACACCCAGCAGCGGCCAGTCTCCGACGACGGTTCGCGTCGGCGAGGTCCAGCCGCTGGGGTGCACGACCAGCACGGAGAGGCTCCGCGACGCTCCGAGTGCGGCGTTCAGCAGCGCCCCGGTCAGCTCCGTCGTGAGCACACCGTTCGATTGCGTGGTGCGCAGTCCGGTGCCGAGCAGCGTGTCGACCGCCGGTACGAGTCCGTTCGAACCGGTGTATCCGATCCGGGCGTCGGCGAGGGAGTAGCCGGCGGGCAGACGCCATCGCATCGTCAGCGACGATTGCCCCAGGTTCAACAACGAGCCGACGATTCCGCACTCGCCGCCGTACGGCGGGATCGGCACGCTGATCGCTGTGAAGGTCGCGCGCCCGACCTCCCCGTCCGCCCAGAGCGCCTCGGTCTGCTGCGGCGGCTGCAGCTGCCCGGTCGCGATGATGCCGAGGGCGATCGCGGCGGCGCAGAGGCGGGTGCGCATGCGCCGCGGGCGCTCGGAGCCCCGCGGCTCGTCGTGCTCGGAGCCCCGCGGCTCGTCGTGCTCGGCGCCCCGCGGTCCGCGGGGCCGGATCACGCGGCGCATCACGGCTGCGCCGCCGTCCGTCGCCCCCGCACCAGCGACGCGATGCCCGCTGCGGCGAGCCCCGCCGCGACGGCGACGACGCCGAGCGCCCAGCCCGGGCGGGCGCCCGTGATGGGCAGCGGTGCGACCTCGCGGGGGCTCGTCGAGACGGCGTCGCCGCCGCCCGTCGCGTGCAGCGTGAGGGCGACCATGCCGGTGGCGGGCTCCGGGATCACTGCGGTGAGCAGCAGCCACCGCTCCTCCGACGGGCGGAGGGCGGTCAGCGGCGTCGCGGCCGCTCCGAAGGCGACGCGATCGCGCTCGTCGAGCACCTGCTCGTCGCCGGCGCACACCGTTCCCTTCCAGGCCACGTCGCAGCTGCGCACGTCGAGCTCGAGCCCGAGGTCGCGCGACCCCGCAGCTTCGAGCAGCACCTCGACGATCCCGGGTTCGGGGGCGTCGACCCGCACCCCGACCTGCCAGGCGACCGGCACTCCCGGGCGCAGCGTGCGCATCGCGTCGTCGTCCCCGATCGAGGTGAGCGTGATGTGCTCGCTCTCGATCACCACGGGCTCGGCGTGAGCGCGGGCGGCGGCTCCGGCTCCCGCGGCCGCCTCCGCGCCGCTCGGCGCCAGAGCCGACGCGGCGATGCCGCAGGCGATCGCTCCGACGGCGACCACACCGGCGGGCGCGCGATCCCGCTCGCGAGACGGCCGGGCTCCGTGGCGCGGCCGCCGCTCCCCGCCGCCGCCCCGCGGCCAGAACGCCCAGGTGACGAGCGCGGATGCCGCGAGCGTGAGGGCTCCGAGCACCCACGGGTTCGAGAACCACACCACCGCCTTCGCGAGGTGGGGCACCGACAGCAGCACCTCGCGCGCGCTCGTCACCGTGTACGGCAGCGGGTCGTCGGCGGCGTTCGCATCGCCGCGCATCGTGATCGTGCGGCTCTCGCCCGCGCCAGCGATCGAGGTGACCCGGTGGGTCACGGGCAGCTCGCCCGGGCGGTCGACGGTGAGCACGTCGCCGACCTCGATCTCGCTCGCGGGGATCTCGCGCACCGCGGCCAGCGAGCCCGCGGGGATGGTGGGCGACATCGACCCGGTCTTGAACATGATCAGCGAAACGTTGCACACCGCCGACAGCACGACGAGCACGATGCACACCAGGCCCCCGAGCGCGGCGAGGTTCAGCAGCGCGCTGCCGACCGCCCGTGCCGCGTCGCCCCGCCTCATCGCTCCCCCTCTCCCCCGTTCGTGCATCGGTCGTCGTTCCGGATCGCGCGCACGCCGCCCGGCGTCCCCGCTCCCGCGACGATCACGACGTCGATGCGCCCGTCACCGTCCACGTCGCGGTCGTGTTCGTCCCCTGCGCGGCGTTGGAGGTGCCCGCGGGCAGGGTGACGGCGAAGCAGTACGCGACCGGCGAGGCGCCGCCTGCGGCGAGCGCGGTCGTGCTGCTCCCGGCCACCGTCAGGGCGCTCCCGTTCGGCACCACGATGCTCGTGGACGCTGCGAAGCTGGTCGCGTCGCAGGCCTGCGCCGAGGGGATGACGCGCACCCCGTAGGTCAGGAAGCCGGCGAGGCTCGTCGCCGAGCTGGTGGTCGTGGTGGCGGCGCTCAGCGCCGCCGTGCCGGTGACGTTCGTCGCGTCGGTGGTGCGCACCAGGAACTTCGCGTACGTGACCGTTCCGGGCGACATCGCCGTCGGCGTCACCGAGAAGCTGAGCGCAGCGGGCGCGGCCGCTGTGTTATCGGTGTAGGTCGCGCCGTTGTTCGCCGACCCCACGATGCCGAACGTGCTCGCCGTGAACGTCGCCCGCGCCGTCTCGGTGTCGGTCCACGCCGCAAGTGTCAGCGATCCGCCCACCCCGAGCACGAGCGCGCCCGCCAGCAGGGCCCGCGTCTTCGCGAACCAGCCTCCCGATCCCGTGCCGTGCCGCCGCACGCTGCGCGGCCGGCCTCCCAGCTCCACGGCGGGCCTACAGGGCGTCGCCCGAGACCGCCGCGAAGTTCCAGGTGATCCCGCCGGTGACGCCCTGCGCCAGGTCGTCGCCGGCCGTCACCCGGAAGCACACGTTCTGCACGTCGGCGAGGCTGTCGAGGGCGAAGGTCGCCGCGTTCTCGTCGGTGCCCGCGGCGTACGCCGCCTCCGAGCATCCGAGCGCCGTGGTGAAGACGTAGTCGGCGGTGACGCCCGTGAGCGCGGGGTCGACCGTCTGGGCGATCGTGACCTCGGCGTCGTACGTGGAGTCGCGTTCGAGCTGCACCGCGAACGGCGCGTAGACCACGTCTCCGGGTGCGAGGTTGTCGGCGGCCACGGTGAAGTCGAGTTCGGCGGCGTCGGCCTCGGTGGGATGGTCGGCGAATGCGGTGCCGTCGGTCGACCCCTCGATGCCGAAGGTGCCGCTGCCGAACAGTCCGGTGGCCCACTCGTCGTCCGTCCAGGCCGCGAGGGTGATGGCGGCGCCGACGCCGAGTACCAGCCCGCCGGCGAGCACCGCTCGCGCCTTCGTCCAGCCCTGCCGTGCGTCCGGTGCGGTTTCCGCGCGCTCGATCGTCATGTCGTCTACCCCCCTGTAGCGCGTTCGCCAATCTTCCTATGACGAATCTATGGTGACAGGGTACGTGAAAGACGGGCGGCACGGTAGGGGGCGGCCGGCCGACAGCGTTCGGCCGGCCGCGTTCCCGCTCAGCGCCGCCGCACGACCACGACGGAGTCGCTGAGCGGGTGCACCTCCCCATCCGGCCCGCGCCCCGCGCGCTCGCGCACCTCGGCGATCTCGACCCTCCAGTCGGCGTCGGCCAGCGCCAGCGCGCGCAACTCCGATTCGGGCGTCGGAAACTCCTCGCCGTGGTGCGACGACCATTGCGGGGCCGCGGCATGCGCGATCAGCACCAGGCGCCCGCCCGGGGCGACGCGGTGCGCCGCCGCCCGGAGGATGCGCTCGCGCGGCAGCTCCACCGGCGACTGGAAGAAGCTCGCGGCGACCAGATCGTAGGGCTCCGCATCGCCCTCGATCGCCGCGGGGTCCTCGCTCCACGCCGCGAGGTCGGCGGCGATGCACCGCGCACGCGCGAGGCCGCGCTCGGCGGCGACCGCGTTGGCCCGCGCGACCGCGGTGGCGGAGAGGTCGATCCCGGTCGCATCCCACCCGCGCCCCGCGAGCCAGAGCACGTCGCCGCCCTCGCCGCTCCCGAGATCGAGCGCGCGGCCCGGAGCCCAGTGCTCGGCGACATCGGCGAGCGCGCGGTTGACCGCTCCCGACCAGACGCGGTGCGACGATCCGTACCGCTGCTCCCAGAACACGACCGGGTCCGTCGACGCCTCGGGATCCGCGTGCATCACGCCACCGACCCTGCGGCGAGCGCGTAGTCCTCGTCGACGAGCGCCGCGTTCGCGGCTGCCCCGGCCATGTTGCCCGCGCCCATCGCGAGCGGCACCGAGGCGGCGGGGCTGACCACGTTGCCCGCCGCCCAGATGCGCGGGTGGCTGGTGCGCTGCATTGGGTCGACCGCGATGCACACCCCCATCGGGGTCTCGGTGCGCTGCAGCGGGATGCCCGAGAGGAAGGCGTCCTGCGGCACCATCGTGAAGCCGGTGAAGATCGCGTCGACGCCGTACTCGCGCCCGTCGGCGGTGCGCACGCCGGTGACCTGCGCCCCCGAGCCCAGCACCTCGGCGACGGGCATCGGCACGAGGCGCATGCCCCGCGCCAGCATCGCCCGCTCCGTACCCGCGTCGAGCGCGCTCGCGCCGTCGGGCCCGACGAGCCCCGCGGTGAACACCGTCACATCGTCGCTCCACTGCCGCAGCAGCTTCGCCTGGTGCAGGCCGATCGGCGCGGTCGTGACGACGGCGATGCGCTGCCCGCGCACCTCCCATCCGTGGCAGTAGGGGCAGTGGAGCACGCTCTGCCCCCAGCGCTCCGCGAGTCCCGGAATCTCGGGGAGCGCATCGGTCACGCCGGTGGCCACGATGAGCGCCCGGGTGCGGAGCACCGGTCCCGAGTCGAGTTCGATCGACACGGATCCGCCGGGGGCGAGGGGCGCTCCCACCCCGGGCGATCCGCCATCGTCGTCGCCGTCGCTTCCGGCGTCGCGCACCGCGCGCACGGTCGCCGCACGGAACTCCACGCCATACGCCTCGGCCTCGGCGCGGCCGCGCGTGAGCAGCTCGAGCGGCGGCGTGCCGTCGAGTCCGAGCACGTTGTGCATGTGCGCGGCGAAGCGGTTGCGCGGCGCTCCGCCGTCGAGCACGAGCGTGCGGCGCAGCGAGCGGCCGAGCGCTTGCGCGGCGCTGAGGCCCGCCGCTCCGCCGCCGATCACGATTGCATCCCAGGTGGTGTCTGTCATGAGACCAGCTTCGACGCGATATGCGATACTTGCAATCTAGTTTGCGAAAACAGCAAGGAGCGACCATGGACGAACTGCAGCGCCTCGGACCCCGCCTCCGCGCCGCCCGCCAGGAGCGCGGGTGGACCCTCGACGAACTCGCCGCCCGCTCCGGCATGTCGCCGAGCACGCTCTCCCGCCTCGAATCGGGCAAGCGGCAGGCGAGCCTCGAGCTCCTGCTGCCCGTGACGCGCCAGCTCGGCATCCGCGTCGACGACCTGCTCGATGCGCCGGATCGCGACCCCCGCGTGCACCGCACCGCGATCCGCCGCGACGGCATGACCATCGCGCCGCTGACCCGGGAGGCCTCGGAGGTGCGCGCCTTCAAGATCACCTACCACCCCCGTCCACCCGAGGCCGCCGAGCGCGAGCTGCAGGTGCACGAGGGGCACGAGTGGCTCTACGTGCTCTCGGGGAGGCTGCACCTCGCCCTCGCCGACCGCGAGCACGTGCTCGGGCGGGGCGAGGCGGCGGAGTTCGACACCTCCGTTCCGCACCGCATGCGGGCCGAGGGATCGACGCCCTGCGAGGTGATCAGCATCTTCAACACGGTGGGCGAGCGCCTGCACCTGCACACCACCTGATCGACGGGGCGGTCAGCGAACCTGCGCGAGGAGGGCCCGGTGGAACGCGGGATCGCCCGTGAGCTCCGGGTGCACCGCGATCCCCGTGACCGCACCGAGGCGGAGCTGGGCACCTCGCGACCCGCCCGCACCGGCGTCGTCGTCCGCGGAGACGGGCGCCGACGTCGCGCCGAGCGCGCGTCCGCCCGCCCGGCAGATGGTGCGCGCGCCGGGCCCGACCGAGACCACCTCGGGCGCACGGATGACCGCCGCGCGCACGCGGCCGTCGCTCTGCCCGACGACGTCCTCCGCATCGACCGCGAGCTCGAGCTCGCGCGAGGCCGTCTGCGGACCGATCGCGTTGCGCCGCACGGCGACATCGAGCACGCCGAACGACCGCTGCCCCGGCGCCGCATCACGCACCTCCCGGGCGAGCAGCACGAGCCCGGCGCAGGTGCCCAGCACGGGGAGCCCCTCCGCGATCACCCCGCGCAGGCCGTCCGCCAGATCGAAGATCCGGAGCAGCCGATCCTGCGTGCTCGACTCGCCGCCCGGCAGCACGAGCGCGTCGAGTCGCGGGCCGTCGGCGCCCGCGAAGTCGCGCTCGCGCCGCACGAGCACGACGCGCGCGCCGAGCCGCTCGAGCATCTCGGCGTGCTCCGCCACGCCGCCCTGCAGCGCGAGCACGCCGACCACGGGCGCCGGGCGTGGGTGCGTCACCATCCGCGATCGGCCAGGCGATGCGGTGCGGGCAGGTCGGCGACGTTGATGCCCACCATCGCCTCGCCGAGTCCACGCGATGCGTCGGCGATGGCGCCGGGATCGTCGAAGCGGGCGGTCGCCCGCACGATCGCCGCGGCGCGCTTCGCCGGGTCGCCCGACGTGAAGATGCCGGACCCGACGAACACCCCGTCGGCGCCGAGCTGCATCATCATCGCCGCGTCGGCGGGCGTCGCCACCCCGCCCGCCGTGAAGAGCACCACCGGCAGCCGCCCGCTCGCCGCCACTTCGGCGACGAGGTCGTAGGGGGCCGCGAGCTCCTTCGCGGCGACGAAGAGCTCGTCCCGCCCGAGCGCCGAGAGCCGGGCGATCTCGCCGCGGATCGTGCGGATGTGCTTCGTCGCCTCCGAGACGTCGCCCGTGCCCGCCTCGCCCTTGGAGCGGATCATCGCCGCGCCCTCCGCGATGCGTCGCAGGGCCTCGCCGAGGTTCGTCGCCCCGCACACGAACGGCACCGTGAACCCGCGCTTGTCGATGTGGTGCGCGTAGTCGGCGGGCGACAGCACCTCGGACTCGTCGATGTAGTCGACATCGAGCGCTTCGAGCACCTGCGCCTCGACGAAGTGCCCGATGCGCGCCTTCGCCATCACCGGGATCGAGACGGTCGCGCGAATGGCCTCGATGAGGTCGGGATCGCTCATGCGCGCCACACCGCCCTGCGCGCGGATGTCGGCGGGAACCCGTTCGAGGGCCATCACAGCGACCGCGCCCGCGTCTTCGGCGACCCGCGCCTGCTCGGGAGTGACGACGTCCATGATGACGCCGCCCTTCAGCATGTCGGCGAGCCCCCGCTTGACGAGGGGCGAACCGGCGCCGCCCTCGTGCTCGGCGGGGGCG
>NZ_LDRK01000194.1 GCF_001477055.1 Leucobacter chromiiresistens | reverse complement strand
GCACCGGCCACGTTGATGCCGCCCTCGCCCTGGATCGTCTCCACGATCACGGCGGCGGGCAGGTCGAGCCCCGAGCCGGGATCGTCGAGCATGCGCTCCAGCAGGTCGAGCGTGTCGACCCCGGCGCCGAGATAGCCGTCGTACGGAAGTCGCGTGACGTCGCCGAGCGAGACGCCCCCCGCGGTACGATACTTCTCGTTGCCGGTCGCGGCGAGCGCGCCCAGGCTGAGGCCGTGGAACGCGTTCGTGAAGGCGACCACGTTCTGCCGGCCGGTCGCCTGGCGGGCCAGCTTCAGCGCCGATTCCACGGCGTTCGCCCCGGTGGGACCGGTGAACTGCATCTTGTAGTCGAGGCCGCGGGGTGCGAGCACGAGACGCTGGAATGCTTCGATGAAGTCGCGCTTCGCCGACGTGGCCATGTCGAGGCCGTGGATGATGCCGCCGCGCTGCAGGTAGTCG
>NZ_LDRK01000193.1 GCF_001477055.1 Leucobacter chromiiresistens | reverse complement strand
GACGGCCCGCGCACGACCGGGGACGGCTACTACGAGACCGCCTTCCTGGATGCGGAGGGCAACCGCATCGAGATCACCGTCTGACCCCGCCGCCGCGCCGTCATACTCGCGCGCCTGCCCGCCTCCGATCTCCGGCGGAGCTACACTGAGCGCGCCGAGACGCGCCGCACCGCCCGCCCCGGCTCCACCCATCACTTCGGGACCGGGCTTCCGCACGGAGGCGCCGTCCCGCCGCACCATCGGAGGATGACGTATGGTCGCGATCATCGTCGCAGCGCACGGGGAGACGGCCCCGGCGCTGCTGAAGACCTCCGGCATGATCCTCGGGGAGATCGAGGGCGTCACCCCCGTGACGTTCCTGCCCGGCCAGGGCCCCGAGGACCTGCTGGAGGCCTACGCAGCCGCCGTCGGCCCGGAGGAGGACGTGCTGCTGCTCGTCGACCTCTTCGGCGGCAGCCCCTACAACGCCGGAGCCCGCTTCGTCGCCGAACGCGAGCACGCCGACGTCGTCACCGGC
>NZ_LDRK01000192.1 GCF_001477055.1 Leucobacter chromiiresistens | reverse complement strand
GCCCCGAGCACGCGAAGGCCCCGGTGTCGTACACGGCGACGATGCACGGGTGGTTCAGGGAGGCCACGGCCTCCGCCTCCCGCTGGAAGCGGGCACGGAAGGTCGGGTCCTTCGCGTGCTCGGGGCGCAGCACCTTGATGGCCACCTGCCGGCCCAGGCGCGTGTCCTCGGCGGCGTAGACGGTGGCCATCCCCCCGGAGCCGATGACGTCGTGCAGCTCGTAGCGGGAATCGAGAATGCGGGGAACGCGCTGGTTCATGGGTGCATCATCCGTCAGTGTCCTGGGAGGCCTGCTCGGTGGGGGTCGGGCTCGGGGAGGCCGAAGGCGAGGTGGAGCGCCGGCCGGAGCCCGGATCCTGATCCGATCCGCCGGAGTCGCCGGAGGCGGGGCCGGTGGAGACGTAGACGTCCACGCTGGAGCCCACCTCCACGGTGCTGCCCGACGACGGGCTGGTGCGGATGACCTTGCCGGAGCCCACGCTGTCCGAGGCCTCGTCGTGGCGGGTCACGTTGACCCCCTCGGAGGTGATCTCATCGATCACGGTGTCCGCGTCCCGGCCCTCCATGCTGGAGGGCAGGGTCACCGAACCGGGTCCGGTCGAGTAGGTGACGGTGACGT
>NZ_LDRK01000191.1 GCF_001477055.1 Leucobacter chromiiresistens | reverse complement strand
TGTTCCTGCTCGCGGTGCCGGTGATGCTGCCGCTGCTGGCCCTGGGCCCGATCCTCGTCCCGGAGTCCCGGGATCCCCACCCCGGCCCGGTGGATCCGTGGAGCATCCTGCTGGCCCTAGCCACCATGACGCCGCTGATCTACGGCATCAAGACCTTCGCCACCGAGGGTCCGGGTTGGCAGGCCCTGGTTCCGGCGGCGGTGGCGCTCGCGGCCGGCTTCGCCTTCGTCCGGCGCCAGCTGCGCCGTCCCGAGCCGATGCTGGACGTGCGGCTGTTCCGCAACCCCGTATTCACCGGGGCCATCCTGTCCAACCTGTTCAGCGTGT
The DNA here is from genome assembly GCF_001477055.1 of Leucobacter chromiiresistens. Classification (GTDB taxonomy): domain Bacteria; phylum Actinomycetota; class Actinomycetes; order Actinomycetales; family Microbacteriaceae; genus Leucobacter; species Leucobacter chromiiresistens_A. The sequence continues at coordinate 180 of NZ_LDRK01000191.1, read as the reverse complement.
TCTCCCTGGTGGGGTTCCTGTACTACATCTCCCAGCACCTGCAGCTGGTCAGCGGCTACTCCCCCATGCAGGCCGGCTTCCTGCTGCTGCCGGGTCTGGCGATCACGATCGTCGCGGGCCTGGTGGTGGTGCGCCTGGTGAAGCGGTGGCGGCCCTCCCGGGTGGTCACCGGCGGACTGC
>NZ_LDRK01000190.1 GCF_001477055.1 Leucobacter chromiiresistens | reverse complement strand
TCGAGGAGGTGGACGACCTGGATCTGGAGGCCACCCAGGACCGGGCCGTGACCGTCGTGGAATGGGGGCGCGGGCTGGTGGAGCACCTGGCCGAGTCTCGCCTGGAGCTGACCCTGGAGCGGGCCACGGGGGAGGCCGCCCCGGTGGTGGAGGGCGACGAGGACGACGAGGACCCGCGTCGGGCCCGGCTGGCGGCGTTCGGGCCCCGCTGGACCGGGCAGGCCGGGCGGGACCTGGCCCGGCGCCTGGAGGCCGCCCTGCGCGGCTGACGCGCCCCGGGGGTGCGTCGTGAGGGGGAACTACACTTAGGCGGGTGCTCATCCTCAGCTGCGACACCTCCTCCATCGCCAGCGGCGCCCTGCTGCGCGTGCCGGACGACGCCGGCGCCCCCGAGGCCACGGGCCCCGACCTCGTCGGCCGCGCCGAGGTGCTGGGCTCCTTCGCCACCGAGGACACCCGCTCCCACGCGGAGGCCACCGCGCCGGGGCCGATGCCGACCAGGATGAGCCCCAGCGCCGTGCCGGGCACCCCGGCCTGCTCCAGGAGCCGACGCAGCCCCGGCGCGGTGGCCTCCGCGTGGGAGCGGGTGTCCTCGGTGGCGAAGGAGCCCAGCACCTCGGCGCGGCCGACGAGGTCGGGGCCCGTGGCCTCGGGGGCGCCGGCGTCGTCCGGCACGCGCAGCAGGGCGCCG
>NZ_LDRK01000019.1 GCF_001477055.1 Leucobacter chromiiresistens | reverse complement strand
GTTGCTTGGGCATATGCCGAGCCTGACATGTCCCGTGCGCGCGCGACGAGCGGAGCCGCGATTCGTGGAAAACCGTGCGCGCCGAGCTCCGCGCCAGCTCTGTGAGCGGTGCTTCTGCGGAGCAGCTTCCGGCTCTGCGGGGTGAGCGGTCAGTTCGGCGCACTATTCCGGCCTGAAGCGCACGTTACTGACCGCTCACCGGTGGCGGGGCCGGCGGGCCGGCGGTCGGTGGGCGGAACGCGGAGCGCGGGGCCGGCGGGCCGCAGCGCGCGGAGCGGGGCCGGCGGGCCGCAGCGCTGAGCGCGGCCGCTAGGCTGGGGGCGTGCCGACCGCCGACTTCTCCCTGCTCCTGCCGGTGTACGCCGGAGACGACGCCGCGTTCGTGCGGGCCGCGTTCGAGAGCTCGGTCGACGCCCAGACGCTGCGCCCCGCGGAGGCGGTGATCGTGCAGGACGGGCCGGTGCCCGCCGCGCTCGCCGCCGAGCTCGACCGCCTCGTCGCCGAGAGCCCCGTTCCGGTGCGCCTCGTGCGGCTCGCCGAGAATCTCGGGCTGGCGGAGGCGCTCAACCGGGGTCTCGATGCCGCGCGGCATCCGGTGGTCGCCCGCATGGACGCCGACGACGTCTCGGTGCCCGAGCGCTTCGCCCGTCAGTGGGAGCTGATCGACGCGGGCTTCGACCTCGTGGGCACGGGTATGGCGGAGTTCGAGTCGGATCCGGATCGCCCGGTCTCGGTGCGCACCCCGCCGGTCGGGGCTGAGCGCATTCGTGCGCACGCGCGCACGCACAACCCGTTCAACCATCCGACGATGATGTACCGGGTCGCCGCGCTCGACCGCGTGGGCCGCTACGAGCCGTTCGGCAAGATGGAGGACTACTGGCTCGGCGTGCGCCTCATCGACGCCGGCGCACGGGTGGAGAACATCGCGGAGCCGCTGCTGCGATACCGGGTGGGGGCGGGAGCGTTCGCCCGGCGCGGCGGCTGGGGCGAGGCCCGCACCGAGTGGCGGTTGCAGCGCGAGCTGCTGCGCATGGGGTTCGTATCGGCCCCGCAGTACGCGCGCAACGTGGTGATGAAGGGCGTCTACCGCCTGCTGCCCGCGGGCGTGAAGCGGCGGCTCTTCCGCGGGCTGATCAGTCGCGGGCTGCCCGGGGACCGGGCGTAACCCGGGAGCTCACTCGCCAGCGAAGATCTGACCCGCGGGGCTCCGCTTCTCCGCCTGGAAGCCGTCTTCGGCGCGGCCGAGCGCCCAGTACGCGGAGAGCGAGAGCGCCCGGCGCTCGATGCCCCAGGTGTCGTGCAGCAGCACGCGCAGCTGCTGCATCGCGCCGCGCTCCCCGTGCGCGAAGACCTCGGGGAGCGGGTCTGGCTGCGGCAGAGCGCGCACGGCCTCGACGAGCACCGTGCCGTGCTCCGCCGCGCTGCCGTCCGCACGGCCGCGGTGCAGCCACCGCACCTCGAGGCCGGAGGGGTGCGCGAGCTCGATCTCGTCGGCCGCGTCGCCCACCTCGATGAGCACGAGCCCGGTGGCGCTCGCCGGAGTCGCCTCGAGGGCCGCGGCGATGGCGGGGAGCGCCGACTCGTCGCCGAGGTAGAGGCGCGGCACCTGCGCGTCGATCGTCGGCTCGAACATGCCGCCGGGGCCCGAGAAGCAGAGGCGCTCACCCGGGGTCGCCGCGGCCGCCCACGGGCCCGCGACGCCCTCGTCACCGTGCACGACGAAGTCGATGGCGAGCGTGCCGGTCGCGGTGTCGATCGAGCGGATCGTGTAGGTGCGCCGCACCGGAAGATCTTCGAGCGGCAGGCGCTCGCGCAGCTCCTCGAGGTCGTACGGCGGTTCGAGGCCGAGCTCGGGCTTGGAGAAGAGCAGCTTCACGTACTTGTCGGTCTTGGCGAGCCGTGCGGGATCGGCCTCGCCCATGAACGCCGCGAAGTCGTCGCCGCCGAGGTGCACGCGCACCAGGTGCGGGCTGATGCGCTCGGTGCGTTCGACGGTCAGGACTCGCGCGGGGCCGCCCCGGCGGGGGCGAGAGGTTTCGTTCACCCCCTTACCGTACCCCCGCGACGGGCACGTTCTCCAGCTTCATCGGATGAATCGCGGATCGCGGGCGGGAGCGTCCCGGCGCGACTAACATGAATACCGATGATCGAGATTCTGAACGACGACCAGTTGAGCCGCGCACGACGGGCCGGAGCGCTCGTCGGCACCATTCTGCAGACCCTGAGGGAGCGTGCGCGCGTCGGCACGAACCTGCTCGAGCTCGATCGCTGGACGGGCGAGATGATCCGCGAGGGCGGGGGAGTGTCGTGCTACATCGACTACGCTCCGTCGTTCGGCAACGGCCCGTTCGGGCACTACGTGTGCACCGCCGTCAACGATGCGGTGCTGCACGGCATGCCGCACGACTACGCGCTGGCCGACGGCGACCTGCTGACGCTCGATCTCGCCCTCACGGTCGACGGGATCGCGGCCGACGCGGCGATCAGCTTCATCGTCGGCGAGCGGCGCGACCCCGCCGATGTCGCGCTCATCGAGGCGACCGAGGAGGCGCTGCGCGCGGGGATCGCCGCGGCCCGGCCCGATGGGCGCCTGGGCGACATCTCGCACGCGATCGGCGGGGTGCTGAAAGCGGCGGGCTACTCCATCAACATGGAGTTCGGCGGCCACGGCATCGGGACGACGATGCACCAGGAGCCGCATGTCGCGAACAACGGCCGCGCCGGCCGCGGCTACCGGCTGCGGCCGGGGCTGCTCCTCGCGATCGAGCCGTGGGTCATGGCCGACACCGACAAGCTCGTCTTCGACGCCGACGGGTGGACGCTGCGGAGCGCCACGGGCAGCCGCACGGCGCACACCGAGCACACGGTCGCGATCACCGAGACGGGCGCCGAGATCCTCACCCTGCCGCCGCGGTAGCCGCGAACGCGTCGAGCCGCGCGAGCGCGCCGTCGAGCTCGCGGCCGATGACGGGTTCGAGAGTGCCGAGGTAGAACGTGCTCAGATGGTTCTTGTCGATGTACACGGCGACGTTGCCGATCACCGCCGGGCACCGATCCGGGCAGTAGTAGCGGCTGAAATCGAGCGCGGCGACGTGCGGCGATGCGAGCGCGTCGAGCGGGCTGGCAGCGGCGAGGGCCTGGTGCGCGTCGACGCCGCACGCATCGCCGGCGTCTCGGGCTTCTGCGGCGTCTGCAGCGTCTCGGGCCTCTCCGCCGTCTTCGCCGTCTCCGCCGTCTGCGGCGTGCCCCGGCGCTTCCTCGACGCATCGGTACGCGTCGTACGTGAACCGCGGGTTGTCGCGGATCAGCACGGTCGGTATCCCGGCCCGCGCGAGCCGCTCGACGATACGCTCGAGCCCCTCGGGTACGGTCTCGCGCTCGCCCGCGTCGCGCGGGCTCTCGGCGTCGGCCGCCTCGGTGCGCGTGCCGATCGTCACCACGGCGTCGGGCTCGATCTCCTCGATGAGGCGGATCACGTCGACGTTCCAGTCCCGGCACTCCTGACGGTAGTACCCGCCCCGCTCCTCGTCGACGTCGCGGAGCCCGAACGCGCACGCGCCGAGGAGGAACGACACCACCCGCCAGTTCTCCCGCTCGGCGACGGCGCCGATCGGCGCGAGCATCTGCTGGGCGTGCGAGTCGCCGACGACGACGACGGTGCGCTCGGCCTCGTCGGCTGGGACCTCGTTGTCGAGGCACGCGGGAACGGTCGCCGGGATCTCGACGACGCTCCCGTCGCCGCAGTTGCGCGACAGCGTGCCCCACTGGTCGTCGAGTTCGGAGGGCAGGGGTCGCAGGGGCGCTCCGGGCACGTCGCGGCCGGTCCAGTCGTCGAACAGCACGCGGGCGCCGGGGTTGCGGTAGACGCGCTGCGCCTCGGCCTCCGCGATGGCGCGCTGCTCGGCTTCGAGCTGCCGCTGCGCCGCGACCTGGGCCGGCACCACGACGCTCGCGACGAGCGCTGCGGAGAGCGCGATGACGCCGAGGCCGCGCCACCGGGAGCGCTCGACCCAGTCGAGGCGGCGCAGCGGGGCGTCGACGGCGCCCGTCAGCAAGCGTGCGACGATGATGGAGCCGAGGATCACGATGAGCCCCTCGACGAGGTTGAGTGGCTGCCCGTCGCGCAGAACCAGGATGCAGACGAGCGCCGGCCAGTGCACCAGGTACAGCGCATAGGAGCTGCGCCCCAGTGCGAGCACGCGCGGCTGCTCGAGGAGCATCGCCGGGCCGAAGCGGCGATCCGCATCGTTGCCCGAGACGATGACGGCGGCGACGCTGAGCACGGGCCACAGCGCGAGGGAGCCGGGAAACCCGCCCTGCACGTCGAGCACGAGCCCGCACGCGACGAGGGCGCAGAGCCCCGTCCACCCGATGATCGCGCGCGGGATCACGGGCAGGCGCACGCGGTGCACGACGAGGGCGAGGATCGATCCGGCCGCGAACTCCCACAGTCGCGCCCCCGTGTCGAAGTACGCCAGCGTCTGATCGGTGCGGGTCGCGACGATCGAGTAGGTCAGCGACGCGGCGAACACCCCGCCGAAGACGGCGATCGCGATGCGGCGCACCGGGAGCCGCCCCCGGCCGGCGCGTGCGAGCAGCCCGATCAGCAGGAACAGCAGCGGCCAGAGGATGAAGACCTGCCCCTGCACCGACAGCGACCAGAAGTGCTGCAGCGGGCTCGCCTGCGACTGGTCGGCGTAGTAGTCGGCGGCTTCGGCGGCGAGCAGCCAGTTCTCGGTGTACGAGAGCGACGCCCATGCGTGCCGCCACAGCTCGTCGTGCGTGGAGGCGGGCAGCACCTGCATGCCGACGAGCACGGTCGCGGCGATGACGATCGCGGCGGCGGGCAGCATCCGCTTGAAGTTGCGGATCCACTGCCCGGCGACGCCCACGCGCCCGGTCGACTCCCAGCGCCGCATGAGCGCGCCGGTCAGCAGGAACGCCGAGATCATCAGGAAGGCGTCGACGCCGCCCGAGACGCGGCCGAGCCAGACGTGGTAGACGACGACGAGCAGCACCGCGACGGCGCGGAGGCCGTCGATGTCGTGGCGATAGCCCGGCGAGCGGGTCGCGCCCGGTGCCGCCGCCGCCGGGCGCGAGCCGGTCAGTTGCGGGTGAACCGCAACCCTCCCTCGATCGCGAAGCCCGCAGTGCCGTTCTGGAACTGCATGGTGCGGGTCTCGAAGTTCTCGATGATGCCCTTCGGCGCACCCGCCATGAAGCCCCAGGGCCCAGCCGGCCCGCCGGCCTTGCGGTAGGCGGCGAGGAAGACGCCGTTGCCCAGGCCCACCGTCGCGTGCTCGTCGCCGAGCCGGGAGGCCAGGGCGTTCGAGTGCGTGATCATGCCGTGGTCGAACTCCTGGTACGCGCCGCCGCCGTTCTCCGCGACCTCGGTCTGCGGCCCCTTCGGGCGCCCCCACCGGCGCGGATCGCGCTGGTAGAGGTCGTAGATCTCGCCGACGACGGGGTAGGCGTTGCGCTCGTTGTCGTCGCGCGGCTTGACGAATTCGACCGCCTCGTCGATCGGGCCGTCGAAGATCATGCGCCCGTGCTCGAGCACGATGCCGCGCTCGCAGAGCTCCTGCACCTGGCTGGCGTTGTGGCTCACGACGAACATCGTCTTGCCGGCGTTCTGCAGTTCGAGCATGCGCGCCGTGCACTTCTGCCGGAACTGCGCGTCGCCGACGGAGAGGATCTCGTCGACGAGCAGTACGTCGAGCTCGGTGTGGATGGCGACGGAGAAGCCGAGCCGCGAGTACATGCCCGACGAGTAGTGCTTGACCTCGGTGTCGATGAAGTTGCCGATCTCGGAGAACTCCAGGATCGATTCGAACCGCGCGTCGGTCTCCTGCTTGTCCATGCCGAGGATCGCGGCATTGAGATAGACGTTCTCGCGCCCCGTGAGGTCGGGGTGGAACCCCGCGCCCACTTCGAGCAGACCGGCGACGCGGCCGCGGGTGCGCACCCAGCCCTGATCGGGGGCCATGACCCCCGAGAGCAGCTTCAGGGTCGTCGACTTGCCCGAGCCGTTGCGGCCGAGCAGGGCGACCGATTCGCCCTCGGCGACGCTGAAGGAGATGCCGTCGAGCGCGTTGAACGAGCTGGAGAGCGGCTTGCGGCGCATCGCCGCGATGAACGTCTCCTTGAACGAGTGGGTGTGCTTGATCTGGAACGTCTTGCGCACCTCGTCGAGCACGATCGCCGGTCTGGTTTCGGGCTCAGAGGCTCTGGGCAAAGGACCCCTCCATCTTGCGGAAGACGAGTTGACCGATCACGAGCGTGCCGAGCGAGACCGCGAGCCCGATCAGCACGTAGGTGAGGAAGTTGTCGGGGCGGGGCATCGAAGGTTCGAGCGGCAGCCAGAACGCGTCGTGGAAGAGCTCGACGGCCCCGGTGATCGGGTTCGACATGTAGACGTGGTAGAGCCACAGCGGCGCGCGATCGTAGACGAGGTTCCACACGTACAGCACGGGCGACGCCCAGGTCGAGAACATGAGGATCAGGTCGACGAAGTTGCGGGCGTCGCGGTAGGCGACGTTGATGGCTCCGAAGAAGAGCCCGAGCCCGAGGGCGAAGAGCACGATGATGATCGTGCCCGCCACGAATGCGACGATCTGCAGCCAGCCGATCGTCCAGCCGCAGAGCAGCGCGACGATCAGCAGCAGGGCCGCCTGGGGCAGGAAGTGCACGAGGGCGACGCCGGTCGCGGCGACCGGGAAGAGCTCGCGGGGCAGATAGATCTTCTTGATGAGCGACGCGTTGTCGACGACGGCGTTCGTGGTGTTGCGGAGCGTCTCGCTGAACAGGTTGACCGCGACGATGCCGGCGAAGAGGTACACCGGGAAGAACTGCATGCCGTGGTCGGCCTGGAGGATGACGCCGATGACCAGGTAGTACATCAGGAACTGCGCACCGGGGCGCACGTACGACCACACCCAGCCGAGCACCGAGCCGTGGTACCGGGTGGCGACGCCCTTCTTCAGGAGCAGCGTGAGCAGGTACCGGTGCCGGAATACGTCGAACAGCCCCCGACTCGCGCCGGGCACGCGGAAGTCGGGGTCGTTCAGCAGGGAAGCATCGCTCACAACGCGATCCTATCGGCGACGCCTGAGGGTTCGAGCGCACCGTGCGACCGCCACCAGGCGACCGCGTCGGCGAGCGGCTCGAGCTCGGGCGTCGGGGCTCCCTCGACGAGGAGGTCGCCCGTGCGGTAGGACTGCAGCAGGGCCTCGGAGAGCTCCGCCGAGAAGCCGGCGCGCTGCAGACCGACGGCGTTGACCCCGGCGATGCGCGGGGGAGTCCCGTACACCTTCGAGAACGGCGGCACGTCGCGCGCCACCGGCGTGCCCATGCCGACCATCGCGCCGTGCGCGATGACGCGGCGCTGGTGCACGACCGCGTTCATGCCGATGTTGACGCGGTCGCCGATGACGCAGTGCCCGCCGACGCTCACACCGGCCGAGACGGTCGAGTCGGCGCCGAGCAGCACGTCGTGCGCGAGGTAGGCGCGGTTCAGCACCCAGCTGCGGGGCCCGACGGTCGTCTCGCGGTAGCTGCCCTGGTGGATCACGGCACCCTCGCGGATCACTGCGCCCGCGCAGATGCGCACGCCGGCATGCAGCAGCTCGCCCGTCCACGCCGTGTTCTGCGGCAGATTGCTCATCTCGGGGGGAGCGCCGATCAGCGCGCCGGCCCCGATCCAGGCCCCGTCCTCGATCACGGTGGGGCCGAGGATCACGGCGCCCGGGCCGATCGCGACGCCCTCGCCGATCTCGACGCCGTCGCCGATGAACGCGGCGGCGCTGATCGGCGAATCGGTACGGCTCACGCGCCCGCCCTCAGGCTCACGACGGAGCCGGTGCGCGCCGACTCGATGGCGGCCTCGGCGACGCGCAGCGTCTCCGTGCCCTCGCGCAGGGTGACGGCGTCGGCGCGGGTGCCGAGAATGGCGTCGCGGAACGCCTCGTGCTCGCTGCGCAGGGGTTCGCGCTTCTCGAGGGAGAACCGGGTGACGGTCCCCTCGCTCACGCCCCGGAACGCCGCCACGGTGTCCCACGACCCCGCGTGCGTGCCGTTCTCGAAGAACGTGAGATCGGCCGTGATGGTGTCGGCGACGAACGCCCCGTGCTCGCCGGTGACGACGGTGAGCCGCTCCTTGAACGGCGTGAGCCAGTTCACGAGGTGGTTGATCATGATGCCGTTCTCGAGCTTGCCCGTGATCGAGACCATGTCCTCGTGGGCGCGGCCCGAGCGGTGCGTGGTCTGCGCGGCCAGCGTCGCGTAGGGGGACTGCGCGAGCCAGGAGGTGAGGTCGATGTCGTGGCTGCCGAGATCCTTCACGACCCCGACATCGGCGATGCGGGCGGGGAACGGCCCCTGGCGGCGCGTCTGAATCTGGTAGACATCGCCGAGATCGCCGTTCGCGATGCGCTCGCGCAGGCTGATGAGCGCCGGGTTGAAGCGCTCGACGTGCCCGACGGCGGCGATCCTGCCGGCGGCCTCGAACGCCTCGACGAGGCGCTCGGCCGCGGGGAGGGCGTGCGCGACGGGCTTCTCGATGAGCGCGTGGATGCCGGCCTCGGCGAGGGCGAGCCCGACCTCCTCGTGGAACTTCGTCGGCACGGCGACGACGGCCGCCTCGACGCCGGCGTCGATGAGCCCCTGCACCGAGTCGTGCATGGGGGTCTTGCCGGCGACTCCGTGGGGATCGCCCATCGCGTCCGCGACGGCGATGAGATCGATGCCGTCGACTTCGCGGATCACGCGCGCGTGGTGTCGGCCCATCATTCCGAGGCCGATCAGGCCGTACTTGATCGTCACGTTCTCTCCTATCGGTTCGCATGCCGTGTCGGCGGCGAGCATATCTAGTTCAGGTCGCACCCGGTGATGCGGTAGAGCACCGCTCCGCCCTCGCGATCCACCTCGGTGAGCGTAGCGGAATCCTCGACGCCGGAGATGCCGAGGTACGGGATGGCGCGCGGGGTGCCCGGGAAGACGTACTCGCGCCCGAAGTCGAGCACGAACTCGGCGCCCAGGTCGGCTGCGGCGGCGCAGGCCTCCGGCGTGCCGCGGTCGATGCCGGAGGTGAGTTCGGCGACGTCGGGATCGTACGTGCCGCTCGTGTGCGGCACGAGCACCTCGAGCCCGGTCAGGGCGTAGGCGAGCGCCCCGCCGTTCCACGGGTTGTCGATGATGATCGCGTCGTCGGGTACGTGCTGGGGGAGGCGCTCGATGATGGCGCGCTCGTCGGGGCTCAGCAGCGGCGACCACCGGTCGAACTCGTACTTCGAGCTGACGTAGTTGACCGCCGCGAAGGCGCCCGCGCCCTGCGTCGCTGCGAGCAGGAAGAGCGTGGCGAACGCCACCCAGAACGCGTGGCGCGACCGCTCGCCGCCCGCCGGGAACATGCGCGCCGTGCGCCGCATCGCGGTGCCGGCGACCGCCGCGGCGGCGGAGGCGCCGTGCACGGCGAGCGGCAGCGCGCCCAGCGGCACGAGCGCGGCGAGCCGCCACGGGTCGTTGTACCAGGGGGAGAGGAAGAACGTGCGCCAGTCGGAGGTGGGGAAGCCGTCGGCGATCACGTAGAACGCGATCAGCACCAGCGAGAGGCCGAGCACCCACCGCAGGCGGCGGCGCCGGAGGAGCAGTGCGGCGCCGAGCAGCACCAGCAGCGTGACCGGCCAGTTGTGGCCCTCCATCTTCGGCGTCGCGCCGACGGCGTCGAGGATCGCGCCGAACGGCGAGGGGTGGCCGCCCTCCCACGGGTTGGTGGTGGTGCGGCCGAAGTACCAGGCCAGCACGACGAGGGCGGCGAAGGCCGCCAGCCCGACCGCGGCGAGCGAGGCGCGCAGCGCGCGGCTCCGCGACGGCTGCACCAGCGAGCCGTCGGCGGCGGCGATGCGGCCGCCCCGGAACGCCCGCGCGGCCGCGGCGATGATGGGGACGGCGAGCCACAGGATGAGCACGTGGACGGCGTTCGGGTGCGCGAGCACCGCCGCACCGAGGGAGCCGATGAAGAGGGTCCAGCTCGTGCCGATCGGCAGCGGCAGCGATCGGCGCGACCAGCCGAGGCCGAGCAGCTGGAGGGCGGCCACGAGCACGTAGGGCAGCAGCGCCAACGAGAGGAGGTTCGGGTACAGCACGCCGAAGCCGGCGAGCGAGAGCGGGAAGTTCGGGAACGCGGCGGCCACGACGCCGGAGACGACCGTGACGCGCGTCGACGGGCCGGCGAGGGCGCGGCCCAGCGCGACGGCGCCGATCGGCCAGACCACGCAGCAGACGACGAAGAGCACCGCGTTGGTGGCGAGTGGGATCGAGGCGCCGCTCAGCTGCGCGACGAGGGCGACGAATCCGTGCCACAGGGTCGGGTAGAACGCCGGGTCTCCGGGGGAGGCGAGATCCATCGCGAACGGCGAGGCGTTGCCGCTGTCGAGGATGAGTCGGGTGGCGTTGAGGTGGAAGATCGCGTCGTAGGTCTGCGAGATCGCATCGGCCGATTTCATGCTGAGCATGAGGATCGTCGCGGTCGCGATCCCGCCGATCGCGGCCGCGCCGACGAGCACCCAGAACCGCTGGGACGGTGCGAGCCGACGGGCGGCGGCCTCGCGGGGGACGCCGAGCCACCGGCGGAGCACGAGCAGCACGAGCGCGAGGATGAGCGCGACGACGAATGGTGAGAGGAGCGTCCACGGGATGCCGAGCGCGCCCGAGAAGATGGGCGCGAGCGCCAGCACGGCGAAGGCGGCGGGCACGGCGACGACGGCGGCGGCCGCCCCGCGCAGGCGCAGCGCGTAGGCGCTGGGCAGCCCGAGTACGGCGACGATCCCGAGGGCGACCAGCGCCGGGAGGGCGAGCGGCAGCCAAGCCGTCATGAGGCGGAGCCTTCGCCCGGACCGGAGTCGTCCATCCGCTCGGAGATGCGCGCCTCCATCAGCGCGACGGCCCGCGCGAGCTGCGTCACCCGCGCATCGCTGCGGGCTTTGGCGCGGATCACAGCAACGGCGAACGCGAGCACCGCGACGATGAAGACGTAGAGGAGCAGGTCGGTGCCGCGCCCGATGCCGAGCAGGTTCGCGACGGCCGTGAGGGCGTTCGGGAACAGGATGGCGAGCGCGGCCGCGAAGACGAAGAGGATGGCGAAGATGCGCTTCAACGCGAGCGAGCGCTCCCCGGGCAGGAAGCGCACGGCGAGCGCGGCGAGCGCGACCATCCCGAGGATGAGCAGGAGCTGGAAGATCGACATGGTGGCCTACCTGATGATGAGGTCGATGAGGATGTTGACCGAGTTGAGCAGCGACTGGCCCTTCGCCTTCGAGTACTCGCTGTAGATCACCTCGACGGGCTCCTCGGCGTACGGGAGGCCCGTGCGGCCGAGCTGCACGACGATCTCGGTGCCGTGCGCCATGCGATCCTGCCGCAGGTGGATGCCCCGCACCGCGTCCTCGCGAATCACCCGGAGGCCGTTGTGCGCGTCGGTGAGCCGCGTGCGCGTGGTCCAGTTCGTCACGACGACGGCCGTCTTCAGCACGACCTTCTTCAAGAAGCCGGCCTGCGTGCGGTCGTCGAGGAAGCGGGATCCGAACACGATCGCGAGGTCCTCGTCGCGAGCGCGCTGCAGCATCGCCTGCGCGTCGACCACGCGGTGCTGGCCGTCGGCGTCGAACGTGACGACGTACTTGGCCCCCCGCTCGAGCGCGTACGCGAAGCCCGTCTGCAGCGCGGCGCCCTGCCCGAGGTTGATGGGGTGATTGACCACGCGCGCCCCCGCGGCACGGGCGATCGCCCCCGAGCCGTCTCGCGATCCGTCGTCGATGCACACGACCTGGGGGAACACGCGCAGCAGGTCCGCGAGTACGCCGCCGATCACCGACGCCTCGTTGTAGAGGGGGATCACCACCCATACGTCGAGATCGTGACGCTTCGAGGCGACGGGGGCAGAGTCCATGACCTCTATTCTGGCAGACGAGCGCAGATGCGCTTATTCTTTACCATCAAGAGATACGTCGAAGCTCAGGCTTCACAACGGGGGAGTCTGAGTGCGCTCGAGCAGCAGCAGGAGAGGCGGTGCGCGAGCCGCCATGATGGGGGCGTTCGCCGCCGTCGTCATGACGGTGTCGATGCTCGTGCCGGGCCTCGCCGCCAGCCCGGCGCAGGCCGCGAACATCACCGACGGGTTCAATCCGGGGAATATCGTCTCGGACGCGAACTTCTACGACGGCGGCGCGCTCGACGCCGGCCAGATCCAGACCTTCCTCAACCAGCGCGTGCCCCGCTGCACGATCGGGGATCCGGGTCGCGAGGCCGGCATGAAGTGGGGCGAGACCAAGATCGCCTCGAAGTGTCTGCGGAACTACGCGATGAACACGCAGAGTCGGGCTTCCAACGCCTACTGCGCCGCGTACCAGGGTCGGAGCGGTGAGAGCGCCGCGCAGATCATCGCCCGCGTGGGCCAGGCCTGCGGCATCAGCCAGCGCGTGCTGCTCATCATGCTCGAGAAGGAGCAGAGCCTCGTCACCGATACCTGGCCCACAGTTCGGCAGTTCGACGTCGCGATGGGGTACGCGTGCCCCGACTCCGGCCCGGGCAACAGCGCGAACTGCGACCCCACCCAGACCGGCTTCTTCCAGCAGGTCTACCGCGCCGCGTGGCAGCTCAAGGTGTACCGAGCGAACCCGAACAGCTACAACTACCAGCCGTTCCAGAACAACCGCATCCAGTGGCACCCGAACGCCGGCTGCGGGGCGTCGACCGTCTACATCTCGAACTGGGCGACGGCAGCGCTGTACATCTACACGCCGTACCGCCCGAATCAGGCCGCGCTGAACGCGGGCTGGGGCACCGGCGACTCCTGCTCGAGCTACGGCAACCGCAACTTCTACAACTTCTACAAGTCGTGGTTCGGCAACCCGACGCAGTCGATCCCCGTAACCGCTGACATCGCGAAGTACTGGAACGCCCGCGGGGCCGGTCAGAGCGTCTACGGGTTCCCGACCGCGCCGCGCGCCTTCTACTCGACCCGTTACCAGGGCGGCCTCTGGCTGCAGCAGTTCGAGGGCGGCATCATCACCACCGAGATGCGCACGGGCAAGACCGTCGGCATCCCCTTCGGGCGCATCTACACGCACTACAACGGGCAGATGGGCGGCATCCGGGGATCGCTCGGCGCACCCGTGGGCGAGCCCGCGCAGTACGCGGCGAACGGCGGCGGAGTGCTGCAATGGTTCCAGGGCGGGTTCATCTCGACGTCCACGGCGTCCAACGCCACGACGAGCATGATCTTCGGGCCGGTGTACGACCTCTACAACAGCCCCGAGGTGGGCGGCATCTACGGCGATCTGGGCTTCCCGGTGTCGACGTGGCAGTCGTACACGGGCGGCAAGCTGCAGAACTTCCAGCACGGCTTCATCGCGCAGGCGACGGGTGCCGAGACGCCGGTGTTCATGGCGCCGGGCCCCATCTACTCCGCCTACAACAGCTCCGCCATCGGCGGCATCCGGGGCCGCCTCGGCTACCCGGTGAAGAACGCGCAGACGATCTCCTCCGGCGTCGTGCAGCAGGAGTTCCAGAAGGGCCTGCTGGTGCAGCGGGGCGACCAGGTCATCGAGGTGAGCGGGCCCGAGTTCACCGCCTACCGCGCCGCCGCGGCGGCGGGCGAGCCGCTCGGCGCGGTCACCGCCCCCAAGCGGTCCTACACCGCGAACGGCGGTGGAGACCTCACGCAGTTCGAGAACGGCGTCGTCACGACCGAGCGCAAGACCGGCAAGACGGGCTACCTCACCGGTGAGCACTTCACGCACTACAACGAGGTGCTCGGCGGCATCTACGGCGACTACGGCTACCCCGTCGCGAACCCCCGCTCGTACGCGGTGAACGGCGGTGGATCCCTGCAGCTCTTCCAGAACGGTCTGCAGATCGTCTCCGACCGAGCGGGCACCGTCGCGGCGATGTCGTACGGCAGCCCGGTGTATGCGCGCTACAACGAGCAGGAGGGCGGCATCTACGGGTGGCTCGGCTTCCCGATCGCCGACGAGGTGCGGAGTGCGAATGGGACCCGGACGCAGCAGTTCCAGAACGGCACCATCGTCGTCGACCCGCAGGGGCGGGCATCGGCCCTGCCGCAGCGCACCTCCGAGCGGTACCTCGCCGCGGGCGGCGCCGGGGGAGAGCTCGGCGCCCAGCAGGGGAGCCCCCGCCGCTACACCGTGCAGGGCAAGGGGAGCGCGTGGCTGAGCCTGTTCTCCGGCGGCATGATCGTGCAGGCGGACCAGGGCGGCGCGGCCGCGACGATGCGCTACTCGAGCCCGATCTACCGCTACTACAACGAGCAGGCCGGCGGCATCTACGGAAGCCTCGGGTACCCGCTCGGCGACGAGGTCACCCGCTCGGGCGTCGTCACGCAGCAGTTCCAGGGCGGCACGCTCACGCTGAAGGACGGGAAGGTCACGCTGCAGCCGCGCTAGCCGGGCTCAGGAGGGTTCGCCGCCGAGTTCGTCCGCGTGCTCGGCGGCGAACTTGCGCGCGGCGCCCGGGATCACACGGGCGGGCACGCCGCGCAGCACGCTGTACGGCGGGGCGACCGTGCCCTCGGCGACGACGGCTCCCGCCGCGACGACGCAGTGGTCGCCGATCTCGCTGCCCATCAGGATGACGGCGTTCGCGCCCACGTACACGTGATGTCCGAGCGAGGTGGGGCGGCGCTCGATCGGGCGCGCGCCCTCCGAGACGCAGCGCGCGACGGTGGAGTGCGTGTAGATCTGCGTGCCGGCCGAGAGGTTGCAGCCCGCTCCGATCGTCAGCCCGCCGCTCCCGTCGATGACGCAGAACGCCCCGATCCAGCAGCCCTCGCCGATGACGGGCTCGCCGACGAACCAGGCGTGCGGGTGGTACGGATTCGCGGGCAGACCGCCGTGGCCGTCGGGGAAGTTCATCGGTGGAGCTCGCTCTCTCGGCGGTCAGGGGGTGCCGGTGGACAAGATGTTAGTCTGTGACCTGGCTTCAAAACGTGCTGCCCACTGGGAGCAGCGTGCCGCAGGAGAGGAAGTTTCAGTGACTATTCGAGATCGCTCCGTGCTCGTCACGGGCGGAGCCGGATTCATCGGCAGCCACCTGGTCGATCGTCTCGTCCGGGAGGGCGCGCGCCGGATCGTCGTAGTCGACAACTTCTTCCTCGGCAACGAGCACAACCTCGATGATGCGAAGCGCACGGGCGCGGATCTCGAGGTCGTGCGCCTCGACGCGTCGAACCTCTCGGCGATGCAGGACGTGGTGGAGCAGAACCAGGTCGAGACGGTGTTCGACCTCGCGACGATCCCGCTGCCGACCTCGCTGAGCTACCCGCACTTCACCATGCAGACGAACATCGGCATCACCAGCGCCTTCTGCGAGATCGCGCGGCGCGGCTCCATCGAGCGTCTGGTGCACATGTCGAGCTCGGAGGCCTACGGCTCGGGCCGCTACGTGCCCATGGACGAGGATCACCCGCACGACGCGCTCACGCCGTACGCCGCAGCGAAGTCGGCCGAGGATCACATCCTCCGCTCGTTCGTCAGCACCTTCGGCATCGACGCGACCATCGTGCGCCCCTTCAACAACTACGGCCCGCGCCAGAACCCGGGGTCGTACGCCGGCATCATCCCCATCATCGTGCAGAAGGTGCGGGCGGGCGAGCCGATCCTCGTGCACGGCGACGGAGAGCAGAGCCGCGACTTCACCTTCGTGCGCGACACCGTCGACTTCGCCGTGACGATCCACAACACCCCGGAGTGCCGGGGCGAGGAGATCAACGTCGCCACCGGCGTCGGCACCTCCATCAATACGCTCATCGCGCGCATGCTCGAGATCATGGGCAAGCCCGATCATCCCGTCGAGCACATCGCGGAGCGCCCGGGCGACGTGCGTCGGCACATGGCCGACGTCTCCAAGCTGCAGCAGCTCGTCGGCCGCCAGCCGGAGGTGCTGAACTCCGACGCGCTCGCCGAGACCATCGAGTTCTACGATCGGGTGCTCGCCCGATGATGCGTCTGAACGTGCCGCTCACGGGAGCTGAGGAGCTGGCTGCGGTCGCCGAGGTGCTCGAGTCGGGCTACCTGACGCAGGGGCCGCGCGCCGCCGAGTTCGAGCGGCTCGTCTCGGAGTACGTGGGGGTTCCCCACGCGTTCGCCACCAGCTCGGCGACGACGGGCCTGCATCTCGCGCTGCACGCCGCCGGGGTACGGGCGGGCGACGAGGTCATCATTCCCGACTTCAGCTTCCCGGCGACCGCGAACGCGGTGATCCAGCAGGGCGCGACCCCCGTGTTCGTCGACATCGATCTCGACACCTTCAACATGGACCCGGCGCTCATCGGGGCGGCGGTCACGGAGCGCACGCGGGCGATCATGCCGGTGCACGCGTTCGGCCTCCCGGCCGACATGGACGCGATCAACGCCGAGGCGGCGAGGATCGGCGTGCCCGTCATCGAGGACGCGGCGTGCGCCCTCGGCGGCACGTACCGGGGCCGGCAGGCCGGTGCGCTCGGCACGGCGGGCGTGTTCTCCTTCCACCCCCGCAAGATCATCACCACGGGCGAGGGCGGGCTCATCACGACCTCCGACGACGCGCTCGCGGAGCGCGTGGCCGTGCTGCGCACCCACGGCGCCGTGCGGGGCAGCCATTACATGTCGTTCGTCGACGCCGGGTACAACTACCGGCTGAGCGACGTGCACGCCGCCATCGGCGTGGCCCAGATGGCGAAGCTCGACGCGATCATGGCGGGCCGGCGGGCGCTCGCAGCGACCTACGGCGAGGCGCTCGCGGGAGTCGCCGGGGTCGCCGCACCGCACGTGCCCGAGGGCACCGAGCACGCGTACCAGTCGTACGTCGTGCTGCTCGACGAGGGGATCGACCGGAACGCCGTCATCGACGCGATGCGGGCGGCGGAGATCGAGACCACCCTCGGCACCTACTCGATGCACCTGCAGCCCTACTTCCGCGACCGCTTCGGCATCGCGGACGAGCAGCTGCCGCAGGCGACGCGCGCCCACGCATCGGCGCTCACGCTGCCGCTCTACCCGCAGCTCGCGGAGAGCGACGTGCTGCGCGTCGTGGAGACCCTGGCCCGCGTGCTCGAGTCGCATGCCTGAGCGCTGCCGCGTCGCGGGTCTCGAGGAAGCGCAGCAGTAGTGTCGGGCCTGGTGCGGAGGGTCGTCGCGCCGCTGCAGCGCGCAGTCGCAGCCTGGTCGTTCCGCCGCGCGCGCCGCCGCGCCCCGGAGGAGCCGATCAGCTGGGTGATCGGCCCGGAGGAGACGGCGACGATGGTGCGCAGCATGGCGCGCGGCGTGCCGGGCTCGTACACCGCCGTGCTCAAGCCGCACCCCTTCTACTCGGGCGGCTACGACTACGAACCCCGGCCGGTGCCCGGCGGCTGGATCGGCAGCTCCCTCCGCGACGCCTGGGTGTTCGGCCGGCTCGCCGCCCGCGCCCGCGGGTTCATCTACGTCGGCCCGGGCGGGTTCCTCCGTGCCCAGACGGATCTCCGCGAGTTCGAGTTCGGATTCCTGAAGGCGCGCGGCGTGAAGCTCGTGTGCTACTTCACGGGTTCCGACATCCGGTCGATTCCCGTGATGCAGGAGCACGAGCGGGAGACCGGTCTGCCGAACATCGCCACCTACCTGCCCGCGATCAAGCCGATCTACGGCACGGAGGGGTACGACCGCGTGCGGCGCGGCGTCGCCGAGGCCGCCGATCGCCACGCCGACCTGATCTTCACCGCCGCCGTCGACCAGCGCGGCTACCTCACCCGCGACACCGCCCCGTTCCGGTATTTCTTCCCGGAGCAGGACGTGGCGACGGATCTCGGCAGGTTCGCGCGCCCCGGGCCCCGCGTCGTCGTGCACGCGCCGTCGTCGCCGATCATCAAGGGCACGCAGCTGGTGCGCGCCGCGGTCGCCGCGCTGCGCGAGGAGGGGCTGGAGTTCGAGTACGTCGAGCTCTCGGGGGTGCCGCACGAGGAGGTCACCGCGGCGCTCGAGCGCGCCCACATCGTCATGAACCAGTTCTACGCGCACATGCCGGGCATGTTCGGCGTCGAGGCGATGGCCGCGGGTGCGGTGATGCTGTCGAGTGCGGACGAGCGGATCGAGACCGACCTCCCCGCCGGCTCGAATCAGGCGTGGGTCGTGACCCGCCACCACGAGGTCGCCGAGCGGCTCCGCGAGATGCTCCTGCTGCCGTCGGACGAGCTGCGCGCCCAGGCGGAGGCCGGGCAGCGCTGGGTGCGCGAGCACGCGACCGCCGAGGTCTCGGGCGCGGCGGTGCGCGCGCTGCTCGACGCGCTCTAGGGGGCGCCCCGCGCTGCCGGGCGAGCTCCATGCCGGGAAACGGTATCCTCGTAGGAAGTGTGCGTGAATTCGCCGAAGAGAGAGGCCGAGATCATATGGCAATCGAATTTATTCCTCCGGCCAAGCCGATCATCGGCCAGGAGGAGCGGGACGCCGTCGACCGGGTGCTCCGCTCCGGCATGATCGCCCAGGGGCCCGAGGTGGCCGCCTTCGAGCAGGAGTTCGGCGCGCACTTTGCCGACGGCCGCGAGACCGTCGCCGTGAACTCGGGAACGAGCGGTCAGCACCTCGGCCTGCTCGCCGCCGGCGTCGGCCCCGGCGACGAGGTCATCGTGCCCTCCTTCACCTTCGCGGCGACCGGCAACTCCGTCGCGCTGACCGGTGCGACCCCGGTATTCGTCGACATCGAGCCCGAGTACTTCACGCTCGATCCCGAGGCCGTGCGCGCGGCGATCACGCCCCGCACCAAGGGCATCATGCCGGTGCACCTGTACGGCCACCCGTTCCTCGTTGACCAGATCGAGGCGATCGCGCGCGAGCACGGCGTCGCCATCTACGAGGACGCCGCTCAGGCGCACGGGGCGAGCTGGAACGGCCGGCAGGTCGGCACCATGGGCGACTTCGCCATGTTCAGCCTCTACCCGACGAAGAACATGACGTCGGGCGAGGGCGGCATGGTCACCTGCGCCTCCGAGACGATCGCCCGCAACGTGCGACTGCTCCGGAACCAGGGCATGGAGACGCAGTACGCCAACGAGGTCATCGGGTTCAACGCGCGCATGACCGACGTGCACGCCGCGATCGGCCGCGTGCAGCTCACGAAGGTGGACGCGTGGACGGCGCAGCGCCAGCGCAACGCCGCGGCGCTCGACGCCGGGCTCGCAGGAGTCGCGGGCGTGCAGACCCCGAAGGTGCACGAGAGCGCCGTGCACGTCTACCACCAGTACACGGTGCGCCTCGATGCCGGGGAGCGCGACCGCATCCGCGAAGCGCTGAAGCAGGAGCACAACGTCGGGTCGGGCGTCTACTACCCGATCCCGAACCATCGCCTGCCCTCGCTCGAGAAGTACGCGCCGGGGCTCGACCTGCCCGAGACGGAGCGCGCCGCCGCCGAGGTGCTGTCGCTGCCGGTGCATCCGTCGCTGAGCGACGCCGATCTCGACCGCATCATCGCCGCGGTGACCGCAGTCGCCGGGGCGGGCGCGTGATCGCGGAGGCCGCGTCAGCTTGAGGATCGCAATCGCAAGCCGCATCTTCGAGCCCGAGCCGAGTGCGGCCTCGTTCCGCCTGGCCGCGCTCGCCCGCGCCCTCGTCGAGGCCGGGCACGAGGTCGAGGTGCTGACGGTGCGGGCCCCGGCGCGGCTGCGCGGCACGGGGGAGATGCCTCGGGGCTACCGCGTGAGGCGATTCCCCGTGCTCCGCGACGCGACCGGCTACGTGCGCGGGTACCTGCCGTACCTGAGCTTCGACGTGCCGCTGTTCTTCAGGCTGCTGCTCGGACGCAAGCGCGACCTCGTCGTCTCCGAGCCGCCGCCCACGACGGGATTCTTCGTGCGCCTCGCGACCGGTGTGCGGCGCACGCCGTACGCGTACTACGCCGCCGACATCTGGTCCGACGCGGCGTCGCAGACGGGCGCCCCCGCATGGATGCTGCGCGTCGTGCACGCGCTGGAGTCGTTCTCCCTCCGGGGCGCTCGCAGCGTGCTCTCCGTCTCCTCCGGCGTCACGAGCCGGCTGTCGGAGTTCGCGATCGACAGCGTGGCGACCGTCGGCAACGGCGTCGACGCCTCGCGCTTCTCGGGGGCGCTGGCCGCCGCGCGAAGGGGCGCGGAGGACCTGCGCAGCCGTGACGCGGAGTACGTCTACGCGGGCACCGCCTCCGAGTGGCACGGCGCCGACGTCTTCGTGGACGCCCTGCCCGCAGTGCTGCGCGACGTGCCGCGAGCGCGCCTCCGATTCATCGGCGGCGGCGCGGAGCTGGAGCACCTGCAGCGCCGCGCGGAGGATCTCGGCGTGGCGAGCGCGGTATCGTTCGAGCCCGTGATGAACGCGGAGCGCATCGCTCCCGTGCTGGCCTCGGCGACCGCGGCGATCGCGAGCGTGCGCCCGGGGGCCGGGTACGACTTCGCGTTCCCCACCAAGCTCTACAGCGCCGCCGTGTGCGGCGCTCCCCTGATCTACGCCGGAGCCGGCCCCGCGGAGGAGTTCGTGCGCACCCGCCTCGACGGCGCGCCGCTCGGCGCCTCGGTGGCGCACGATGCTGAGGAGGTGGCGGCGGCGATGGTGTCGGCCGCCCGCGCGCTCGAGGCCGACGAACCGCAGGCGAACTGGGATCGGCGCGGCGCGGTCTCGCGATGGGCGACGCAGCACGTCGGTCTGGAGGCGGTCGCCGGCCGCGCGGTCGACGTGCTCACCGAAGCGGTCCGCCGGTGATCCGCCGGCACATGCGGCAGACGGGCGGGGGCGACGCCGCGGACGGCTCGCGGAGCAGCTCGACGATGAAGGAGACGGAACGATGAAGCAGTTATGGCGCACGCTGGTCGAGCTGTTCGGCGTGCTCCCGCAGGGGGCGAAGCCGTTCTACATCTGGTACTCGATCGTCACCGGCGCACTCTCGATCCTCGACACCCTCGCGCTCGCGCTCATCGTCGCCGTGGTGACCCCGGTCGCCGGCGGCGAGCCCGTGTCGCTGCCGGTCATCGGGGTGATCCAGCCGGATGCGACGGTGTGGGTCATCGTCGTCATCATCGGGCTCTTCCTGCTGAAGAGCGCGCTCGCGATCGTGCTGCACTGGTTCGCGACCCGGCGCTTCGCCCGATACGAGCTGCAGGTCGGCAACGACCTCTTCCGGGCCTACACGCACTCCAGCTGGGAGCAGCGGGCGAGGATCAGCACCGCCGAGGTGACGCGCATCGTCGACAGCTCGATGGCGAACGCGAACCTCGGGTTCATCCTGCCGCTGTCGCAGGTGCCGGGCAACATTTTGACGTTCGTGTCGGTGCTGGCGGTGCTCGTCGTGGCCCAGCCGCTCACGGCGCTGATCGCGCTGGTGTACCTCGCCGCGTTCTCGGCGCTCATGCTCCTCGTGATCTCGCGCCGCGCCCGCCAGGCCGGGATGGACAACCGCACGTACGCCTACCGCGTGGCGACGATCATGACCGAGATGGTCGATGCGCTCAAGGAGGTGACGCTGCGGGGCAAGCTCGACGAGATCGGCGAGGTGATCTCGAACAACCGCCGCGTGGCCACCCGTGCGCGCGCGAATATCTCGTTCCTCGGCATCGTGCCGAAGTACGCGTTCGAGAGCGCGCTCATCGGCGGCTTCCTCGTGGTGGGCGGCAGTGCGTACCTCATCGGGGGGATGGCGTCGGCGCTCACCGCGGTCGCGCTCTTCGCCGCGACCGGGTTCCGCATGATCCCCGCCATGACGACGGTGCAGTCCGCGTTCACCACCGCTGGGGCCAACGAGGTGTACGCGAAGGACGTGATCCGCGAGCTCTCGGCCGCGAAGCGCGAGGTCGCGCAGACCGCGCAGGCGGAGGACCGCGCGGTGCTCCCCGAGCGCGCGCGGTCGATCGAGCTGCGCGACGTCTCCTTCCGCTACCCGGGCGCGGAGTCGGACGTGCTCGACGGCTTGACGCTCACGGTGCCCTTCGGATCGAGCCTCGCCATCGTGGGGCCGTCGGGCGCCGGCAAGTCGACGCTCATCGACATCCTGCTCGGGCTCAGCATCCCGACGTCGGGCGAGCTCGTGGTCGACGACATCCCCATCACCGACGTGATGAAGCAGTGGCGGTCGCGCGTGGGCTACGTGCCGCAGCGGGTCGCGCTCTTCGACGCCTCCATCGCCCAGAACGTCGCCCTCACCTGGGAGGACGACTACGACGCCGATCGCGTGCGCACGGCGCTCGAGCGCGCGCACCTCGGCGACCTGGCGCGCCGCGGCAAGGGGATCGAGGAGCACATCGGCGAGCGCGGGGCGAGCATCTCGGGCGGGCAGCAGCAGCGGCTCGGCATCGCGCGGGCGCTGTACTCCGACCCGCTCGTCATGGTGATGGACGAGGCGACCAGTTCGCTCGACACCGCGACGGAGAACCGGGTGACGGAGTCGATGCGCGAGCTGCAGGGCGAGGTGACGTTCGTCACCGTCGCCCACCGCCTCGCGACCGTGCGCGACTACGATCAGGTCTGCTACCTCGATCGCGGCAACATCCTCGGCCGCGGGACGTTCGAGGAGGTCGTCGCGCAGGTGCCCGAGTTCCGTCTGCAGGCCGAACTGGCGGGTCTGCTGTGAGCGCGGCGGGGCAGCAGCGCCCGACACTCCTGATCATCTCGTTCTCGCGCATCGTCGCGGATGCCCGCCTGCTCAAGCAGATTCGCGCGTTCGCGGACGCGTACGACGTGACCACGTGCGGCTACGGCCCGCAGCCCGACCCCCGGGTCGAGCACATCGAGCTCGACGACGCGTTCAGCACGTCGCTGAAGCGACTGCAGGGCGTGGCGCTCCGGGCCCGCCGGCACCGCTTCGCGTACTGGGTGACTCCGTACGCCCGGCGCGCACGCCGGCTGCTCCGCGGGCGCCGCTTCGACGCGGTGCTCGCGAACGACCTCGACACGGCGGGCGTCGCGGTCTCCGTGTTCGACCCGCAGCGAGTGCACCTCGACCTCCACGAGTTCTGGCCCGGGCGCCACGACGACGTCGCCGAGTGGCGCGCGCTGCGGGCGCCGTTCTTCGCCTGGCAGCTGCGCACGTGGGCGAGCCGCATGCGGTCGGCGACGACGATCAACGAGCCGCTCGCGGAGCGCTACGCGGCCGAGTACGGCATCCGCTGCGGCGTGGTGACCAACGCGACCGAGTTCCAGGATCTGGAGCCGGCACCCGTCGAGGAGCCCCTCCGCCTCGTGCACTCCGGCGCCTCGCAGGTGAACCGTCGCCTGGAGCGCATGATGCGCGCGGTGGCCCGGAGCTCGAACGGAGCGACGATCGACCTCTACCTCGTGGGCACCGGGACCGCCTACTACCGGTCGCTGCAGGATCTCGCGGAGGAGCTGGGCGAGCGCGTGCGGATCCTGCCCCCCGTCTCGCACGCCGAGCTGGTGTCGACGCTGAACCGCTACGACGTGGGCCTGCCGTTCCTGCCGCCCACGACCACCAACATCCGCATGTCGCTGCCGAACAAGTTCTTCGACTACGTGCAGGCCCGCCTGGCGATCCTCACCGGGCCCACCCCGCCGATGCGGGACCTCGTCGAGCAGTACGACCTGGGCGTCGTCACCGACGACTTCGCGGAGGAGTCGCTCACCCGGGCGATCGACGCGCTCGATCCCGAGCAGGTGCGGGTGTGGAAGGCGCACGCCCAGCGCGCCGCCGAGCCGCTGTCGGCGGAGCGGCAGAACGACGGATGGCTCGCCCCGATCGCGCGCATCGCCGAGGAGTCGAGGCTGAGCGCATGAGTGAGCAGCCCGTCATGATCTTCCACGTCGCGTACCGCCTCAATCCGGAGGCCAAGAGCGCGAGCGGGATCCGGCCCGTCAAGATGCGCCAGGCGTTCGAAGACATCGGCTACCGCGTCATCGAGATCTCGGGCCGCCATCCCGAGCGGCGCGAGCAGATCGCGCGCGTGCGCAAGCAGATCGAGAACGGACTGCGGGTGGACTTCGTCTATTCGGAGTCTGCGACCGCGCCGACCGGCCTCGGTGAGCCCGTCACCCGCGCCACGAGCCTGAGCCGCGACATCCGCTTCCTGCGCTTCTGCAAGCGGGCGGGGATCCCGGTCGGGCTGTTCTACCGCGACATCTACTGGAACTTCCCGATCTACGCCGAGGTGCTGCGGTGGCCGATGTACTCCATCATGCGCATGCTGCACCGGCGCGACCTGCGGGGCTACCGCCGGGCGGGGATCGACATCTACCTCCCGTCGATGGAGATGAGCCAGTGGGTGCCGACCATCGACCGGGCCCGGTTCCGGGAGCTGCCGCCCGGGTGCGAGATCCGCGACGGCGCGCCCGCGCCGGAGGGCGAGCGGGCGCCGCTGCGCCTGCTCTACGTGGGCGGGCTGAGCGACAACTACCGCATGCACGAGAGCGTGCGCGCCATCGCCGGGCGGCCGGGCGTCACGCTCACCATCTGCACGCGCGAGGCGGAGTGGAAGCTCCGCGAACCCGAGTACCGGGAGATGATGGCCCCGAACATCCGCGTCGTGCACCGCAGCGGCGACGAGCTGCGCGAGCTCTACGACGAGGCGAACGCGTGCCTGCTCGCGGTCGAGCCGATCGTCTACTGGACGTTCGCCGTTCCGGTGAAGCTCTTCGAGTACCTCGGCAACGGCAAGCCGGTGCTCGCCTCGTCGGGCAGCTACTCGGGGCGCTTCGTGCGCGATCAGAGCGTCGGATGGACGGTCGACTACGGGAGCGCGGGGTTCGCGGAGACGCTCGACCGTCTCGTGGAGCGGCCGGAGGAGCTGGAGGCGGTGACGGAGTGGGTGCGCAAGGTGCGGCACGACCACACGTGGCAGTCCCGCGCCCGGCAGGTGGTCGCCGACCTCGCGGGGTGAGTCCGGTGCGCCCGATGAGCCCCGTGAGCCCCGCGGGCCCGATGAGCCCCGTGCGCCCGTTTCGGTCGGGCGGCAGGTCGTAGTGTAGGGGTATGCGCGTTCTGGTCGTCACCCCCTGGTTTCCCTCCCGCATGCATACGGGATCGGGCGTGTTCAACCTCCGTGATGCCGAGATGATCGCCGCCGGGCACGAAGTGCGCGTGCTGCACCTCATCCGCCCCGACTGGTATCTCGAGGCGGAGGAGGCGGGCGCCGACGTGAGCGTGCGCCGAGTGCCCTTCTCGGCGACGCGCCCGCGCACCTGGCGAGGGGCGCGGTCTGCGATTCGCGGCGAGCTCGCGCGAGCCGACCTGCTGCACACGATGGCGTTCCCCGCACTGCTCCCGTTCTGGGGCCTGCGCGTGCGACTGCCGTGGGTGCACAGCGAGCACTGGTCGGGGCTCGCGAAGCCCGTCGCCGGCGTCAAGGGTGCGATCAAGCGCCTCGTGTTCCGCCGACTGCGCCGCCCCGACCGGGTGGTGGCGGTGAGCGCTTCGCTCGCGCGGTCGATCCGCCGGTGGTGCCGGGCCGAGCCGAGGGTGATCGAGAACGCCGTGCCGATGCCGCCGGTCGGCCGCCGCTCCTCGCCCGCCGCGGCGGGCGCAGCGGTGCGATTGATCGCGGTCGGCGGCCTGACCCCGCACAAGGGGCCGAGGATCGCCGTCGACACCCTCGCCGCACTGGTGCGGCGCGGGGTCGACGCGGAGTTGCGCTGGGTGGGGCAGGGGCCGGAGCGCGGCGCCGTCGACGCCGCCGTCGCCCAGGCCGGGCTCCAATCGCGCGTGCACCTGCTCGGCCAGCTCGAGCGCGCGGAGCTGGAGGCGGAGCTGCTCGCAGCGCACGTCTTCGTGCTGCCGACGGCGGGGGAGACCTTCGGGATCGCGCTCGCCGAGGCGCTCGCGTGCGGCCTCCCCGTGGTGACCTCGGGCACCGGCGGGCACACGGGACTGCTCGAGGAGTTCGCCGCCGCGCGGCTCGCGGAGCGCGCGGCTCCGGAACTCGCGGACGCCGTCCAGGAGCTGCTCCGCGCCGACAGCGCCGAGCAGCGTGCGGCGACGGCGGCGCAGGCCCGCGAACGCTTCTCCCCGGAGCGGCGCGCCGAGGCGTACCAGGCGGTGTACGCGGAGGCCCGCGAGCAGGCGGGCGCCGCCGCGGATTCGGGCGTTCGCTGAGGGATCAGCCGGGCCGCATGCCGTGGCGCTAGACTGATCCCGTGAAAATTGCAGTCGTCGCCACCGGAAAGATCGGGCTCCCGCTCGCCACGCAGTACGCCTCGATGGGGCACGAGGTCGTGGGGGTCGACGTCAACCAGGCTCTGGTCGACTGCATCAACCGCGGAGAAGAGCCGTTCCCCGGCGAGGCGGGCCTCGCCGAGAAGCTCGCCGAGCAGGTGCCCGCGGGCACGCTGCGCGCGACGAGCGATTACGCCGACGCCATTCCCGGGGCCGACGCGGTCGTGCTCGTCGTGCCGCTCCTCGTCGACGAGGAGACCTGGGAGCCCGACTTCAAGTGGATGGATGCGGCGACGCGCTCGCTCGCCGAGCACCTGACCCCCGGCACCCTCGTCTCCTACGAGACCACCCTGCCCGTCGGCACGACGCGCGGCCGCTGGAAGCCGCTCATCGAGGAGGTCTCCGGGCTCGCCGAGGGCACCGACTTCCACCTCGTGTTCTCGCCCGAGCGCGTGCTCACCGGCCGCGTCTACGCCGACCTGAAGAAGTACCCGAAGCTCGTGGGCGGTCTGAACGAGGCCGGCACCCGCAAGGCGATCGACTTCTACGAGTCGGTGCTCACCTTCGACGAGCGCACCGATCTGCCCCGGCCCAACGGCGTCTGGGACATGGGCACCGCCGAAGCCGCCGAGATGGCGAAGCTCGCCGAGACGACGTACCGTGACGTGAACATCGGCCTCGCGAACCAGTTCGCGCGCTTCGCCGACACCGCGGGTATCGACGTGTACAAGGTGATCGAGGCGTGCAACTCGCAGCCGTTCAGCCACATCCACCGCCCGGGCATCGCCGTCGGCGGCCACTGCATCCCGGTGTACCCGCGCTTGTACCTGTCGACCGACCCCGACGCCGACATCGTGCGCACCGCCCGCAACTACAACGCGACCATGCCGTCGTACGTGGTGGATCGCGTGCAGCAGACCATCGGCGACCTCTCGGGGCAGCGCGTCGTCGTGCTCGGCGCAGCGTACCGCGGCGGCGTGAAGGAGACCGCGGTCTCCGGCGTCTTCCCGACGGTCGAGGCGCTCGTGGAACGGGGCGCCGTCGTCACCGTGCACGACCCCCTGTTCTCCGATGAGGAGCTGGCGGGGTACGGGTTCACGGCGCACACGATCGGCGATCCGGTGGACGTCGCGATCCTGCAGGCCGACCACGCCGACTACCTCGCGCTCGGGCCCGCCGACTTCCCCGAGATCAAGCTGTTCGCCGACGGCCGCAACGCCACCGATCCGGCGAAGTGGACCGGGGTGCCGCGCATCGTCATCGGCGCCTGAGCCGACTGCAACGACGAACGCCGCCGCGATATCGCATCGCGGCGGCGTTCGTCGTCTGGCGGGCGCTCAGCGCCGGTAGCGCGGATCGTTCGGGAACCGCGGCTGCGGGTCGAACGAGCGCGCCTCCTTGAGCGCGCGGAACATGCGCTTGCGCACGGGCTTCGCCACCCCGCCCTCGCGCATCTCGAGGAACAGGCGCCGGTAGTACATGAGGTAGGAGACGCGGCCCTCTCGGCGCAGCCGGTACGAGGCCTGGTTGCGGGCGCCCTTCTCGAACTTCCAGACGTTGCTCTCGTCGATGAAGCGGTAGTTCACGCCCGCGTTCACGCCCATGTCGTGCACGACCTCGCTGTCGAGCGCGATGATGCCCGGGCCGTACGCGTGGGTGAGCCGCTTCGTGTACTCCTTGTCGTCGAACCAGATGAAGTACTCGCCGAGCGGCAGCCCCTGCTCCTCGATCGCCCAGCGCGGCACGAGCACCGAGACGAAGGTGCACTCGACCACGAGCAGCGACTTGACGCCCGCGAGGTACGCGCGGGGCCAGTCCCACGTGGTGATCGGGTTGTTCATCTCGCACAGCGATCCATCGATGTACTTCACGATCGAGCAGGCGAACGGCACCTCGCGGCCGAGTGCGCGCGACGAGGCGTCGCGCTGCTCGAGCAGCGTCGCGAGGGCGTCGGGATCGGGGTAGCAGTCGTCGTCCATGATCCAGACGAAGTCGGCGCCGAGATTCACACCGTGCGCCATGCCGTGCTCGAAGCCGCCCGCGCCGCCGAGGTTCTCGTCGAGGTGCAGCACCACGAGCCGCGGGTCTTCGAGACCGTCGAGGTACTCCTTCGTGCCGTCCGTCGACGCGTTGTTCACGACGACGATCCAGTCGCACTCGTGGCTCTGCGCCCCCACGGTCGCCAGGGTCTGCGGCAGCTTCGCCAGACGATTGAACGTCACGATCACGGCGGCGACGCGTGCGCGGACGCTGTCTGCGGAGAGCGCAGCGCCGACGACGGGCACGGGGTGCGTGCCGGGATGGAACTCGGATTCGGATTCGGTCATGCTTCCGCTCTCGGGGTCTCGCTGTGGGGGTGTTCGGGAGTCGCCGCGGGGTGGGCGGTGCCGGTGCCGGTGCCGCCCGCTCCGTCGCCCGCTCCGCCGTCCATCGACGCCGGGGTCGGAGTGAGGCGCTGCTCGGCGAGGTCGAGCAGCTCGGCGACGCGCAGGCTGTCGCGGCGGTACTCGTCGAGCTCGTTCTCGAGCTCGCCGACGCGCTCGGTGAGCGCTTCGATCTGCGCGCGTGCGCCGGTGGGGCGAGCGCGCATGACGAGTCGCTTCAGGCGTTGCTTCATCGAGATCTCCTTGCGAATGGGCGGGGCGTCTCCGAGGGTGAACCTGACCCCGTAGGGCCGTCGTTCGAGCTCGTGCGACTGCGGGTCGATCGGCTCGACATCGATGTCGAGGCCGTACGCTCGCGCTTCTCGAGCCAAGTCGATCGTACTCAGGTGCCACGTCGTCGGGTCGCCGAACGACACGTCCGCAGCGTGCTCGCGGTACGCGGTCGCGAGCACGGTGCCGCCGGAGCGCAGCGCCATGCGGATCAGGCGCAGCGTGTTCGCGCGGGCGATGTGGCCGATCTGTTCGAGCAGATGGTTCGCGACGATGTCGACGGGCCCGGTGACCCCGAGGCGTCGGAAGACGTCGAGGGAGAGCGTGCGGTAGAGGTTGAGGTGGTCGGTCTCGAAGCCGGGCTCCGCGCCCGCATCGGCGTTCGCGCCCCCGCGCGCGCGTGCGCGCGCCGCGGAGAGCGCGCTGGAGGAGTAGTCGGAGGCGATCACCCGCGTGCGATGGCCTCCCGGCTCGCCGCTCAGCCGCGCCGAGAGCGCGCCGCTCCCGGCGCCGAGCTCGAGCAGCACGGGGGAGCGCAGAGCATCGCGGTGGGCCAGAATCCACTCGGCGCCCGAGCCCCACTGCGCATCGGGATCCGCGTCGTGGTCGGCCGCGTAGAACTCGTTCCAGAAGTCGCGCTTGAAGTGGTACGAGCCGAACCAGCTCTGAAAGCGCCGCGACGTGCTGCGCGGCGTGCCGAGATGATAGCCGGGGATGGGCGTGCGCCAGTTCTCGTCGTAGTTGATGACGAGCCAGGCCTCGGGATCCGCCGGCGCCGGGAACGGGCGCCCCGCGATCTGCACCGAGCCGAACGGCAGCATCTGGTCCGCGCGCAGCGGCCCGCGCACGTGGAACGGCTGATTGATCATGCCGTCATCGGTGAAGAAGGCGGTGAAGACGTCGACGTAGTGATCCACCGACCCGGCCGGGGTGCGGAAGTAGAGCTGCATGTGCGTCGCACTGTGCCGCACGAGCTCGTACCCGAGCTGCTGCAGGCGATGCCCCACGGCGAAGCCCTCGCGCGCCACGTCGGCGGGATTGCGCAGCTCCGAGAGGTACGCCACGTCGGCGTCGTCGTCGTGGGGCAGCAGTGCGCCCTCGCGCACGCCGCCGAGCAGCGTGCCGCCGACGACGAACGGCCGCAGCCCCATGTCGACGAGGTGCCCGATGATCTCCTCGGTGCGGTCGAGGATGCGCTCCTGCACGCCCGCGTTCCCCGCTCCCAGCGTCTTCCCGAGCCGCCCCCACTTGTTGATGGCGAGCGGGATGCCCTCGGCATCCACCACGCGGGTCGGGTGCGGCTCGTCGGAGAAGGCGACGCGCGACCGGCCGAGCTCCTCCCCGTCGCCCGAGCGGCGCAGCACCACGTCGGCCGATCCCGTGAGGTGCGGGTGCAGCGCGGGCGGCCAGGGCAGCGCCTGCGTCGGAGCCTCGTCGCGATCCAGCAGGTCGATGGACCACACCCGTTGCTCGCCGAAGTGCACGTCGACCGACCGAACGTCCTCGGTGAGGTCGGGGAGGGTGAGACCCTGCGGAGTCGCGATGAAGGGCATGGGCGGAGGAGCTGCTCGTTTCTGCGCCGTTCATCAGACGCTCCCTGAGAGTTTACGCGCTCCGCGGGCCGGTCGCTCGCGAGCGCGGCACGGCGCAGGGAGGCGGCGCGTCCCGCCGGTATGCTCGATGCCATGGATCTTCTCGTCGTCGGATCAGGTTTCTTCGGACTCACCATCGCCGAACGCGCTGCCAGCGCGGGCAAGCGGGTCGTGGTGATCGATCGCCGCTCGCACATCGGCGGCAACGCCTACTCGGAAGCGGAGCCGGAGACCGGCATCGAGGTGCACCGCTACGGAGCGCACCTCTTCCACACCTCCAACGAGACCGTGTGGGAGTACGTCAACCGCTTCACCACCTTCACGAACTACGTGCACAAGGTCTACTCGAACTTCAAGGACGAGGTGTACCCGCTGCCGATCAACCTCGGCACGATCAACCAGTTCTTCCGCGCCGCCTACGGGCCGCAGCAGGCGCGAGAGCTCATCGCGGAGCAGGCGGAGGAGTTCGACACGAAGTCGGCGCAGAACCTGGAGGAGAAGGGCATCTCGCTCATCGGGCGTCCGCTCTACGAGGCGTTCATCCGCGACTACACCGCGAAGCAGTGGCAGACGCCGACCACCGATCTGCCCGCCGAGATCATCAGCCGCCTCCCGGTGCGCTACACGTACGACAACCGCTACTTCAACGACACGCACGAGGGGCTGCCCACCGACGGGTACACGGCGTGGCTCGAGCGGATGGCCGACCACCCGAACATCGAGGTGCGCCTCGACACCGACTTCTTCGACGAGAGCCAGCCGCTCAACAAGCGCGCCGTCGTCGGCACGGTGCCGATCGTGTACACCGGCCCGGTCGACCGCTACTTCGACTACGCGGAGGGCGAGCTCGGCTGGCGCACGCTCGACTTCGAGCAGGAGGTGCTGCCGGTGGGCGACTTCCAGGGCACGAGCGTGATGAACTACGCCGGGGCCGACGTGCCGTACACCCGCATCCACGAGTTCCGCCACTTCCACCCCGAGCGCGAGTACCCGACCGACAAGACCGTGATCATGCGCGAGTTCTCCCGTTTCGCGACGCGCGACGACGAGCCGTACTACCCGGTCAACACCCCCGAGGATCGCGACCGCCTGCTCAAGTACCGGCAGCTCACGGAGGGCGAGAGCAACGTGCTGTTCGGCGGGCGCCTCGGCACCTACCAGTACCTCGACATGCACATGGCCATCGGCTCCGCGCTGTCGATGTACAACAACAAGCTCGCCGACCTCCTCTAGGCGGGCCCGCCCCGACTCACGCCTGCGGCGGAGCGCCCTGATGCACGTCGGGCACTCCGTCGCCGTCGGCGTCCACCCGGTCGCGGCGCTGCACGCGCCCGTACTGGCGGTTGCGCGCGCCGAGCAGGATCGCGGCGAGTGCGGCGGCGATCACCGATGCCGCGAGAATCGCCGCCTTCGCGGTGTCGTGAGCCGGGCTGCCCGCGGCGAAGCTGAGCTCGGCGACCAGCAGCGACACCGTGAACCCGATCCCCGCGAGCAGACCGACGCCGACGATGTCGATCCAGCGCAGCGCCGGATCGAGCCGTGTGCGCGTCGCCTTCGTGACCAGCCAGGTCGTGAGCACGATGCCGACCGGCTTGCCCAGCACGAGCGCGGTCACGATTCCGAACGTGACGGGGTTCGCGGCGGCCGCGCGCAGGCCCTCCCAGCCGCCCACCGAGACTCCCGCGGCGAAGAAGGCGAAGATCGGCACGGCGAGGCCCGCCGAGATGGGGCGGAACCGGTGCTCGAACTCCTCGGCGAGGCCTGGAGCGGTGCGCTGCTCGTCGCGCCGGGAGTGCAGCACCGGAATCGTGAAGCCGAGCAGCACGCCCGCGATGGTCGCGTGGATGCCGGATGCGTGCATGAACGCCCAGGCGGTGACGCCGATCGGCAGCAGCACGATCCAGGCGGCGAGCGGGCGCGTGCTGAAGAACCGGCGGAAGCCCTGGGCGATCGCTCCGTAGACCGCGATGGAGAGGATCGCGAGCAGGAGCGGCAGCACCGCGATGCTGTCGGTGTAGAAGATCGCGATGATGCTGATCGCGAGCAGGTCGTCGACGACGGCGAGCGTGAGCAGGAAGATGCGGAGCGCGGCGGGCAGCTTCGAGCCGATGATCGCGAGTACGGCGACCGCGAACGCGATGTCGGTGGCCGTGGGGATCGCCCACCCGGCGCGCAGTTCGGGATGCGACCAGACCACCGCGGCGTAGATGCCGGCCGGCACGAGCACGCCGCCGACCGCGGCCGCGATCGGCAGCATCGCGGTGCGCACGTGCTTGAGGTCGCCCGCGACGAATTCGCGCTTCAGCTCCAGGCCGACGAGGAAGAAGAAGATCGCGAGCAGGCCGTCGGCGGCCCAGGCGCCGAGGCTGAGGCGCAGGTGCCAGGGCTCGTACCCGAACTCCCAGTCGCGCAGGGCGAAGTACGTGTCGGCGCCCGGCGAGTTCGCCCAGACGATCGCGACGAGGGCCGCGCAGACGAGCAGGATGCCGCCGACGGCTTCCTTGCGGAGGATCGTGCTGATCCTGCGCGCTTCCGAGAAGGTTCCGTAACGCGGAACGGTCTGATCAGGTGTTCGGGGCGTGGATGCCACAGCGTCTCCCAGGGTTCACTCGCAGTCTGAACAGTTCGTGAACGGCAGCGCGCATCGGCGTGGCTGCAGAGCAGACCACGGTGCCGGCGCCGTTCTAGGCTGCGGCGAACGTGGGGGTGGTGCCCGAGAGCATGGCGCCCCAGGAGGAGACGTACCCGTTGGTGCCCGGGTGCGACAGCATCCACTCCACCGGAGTGAAGGTCTGCGGGAACCCGTGCGAAGTCATCGGATCCAGCGTAGCAAACGGCGCCCCGGGATCAGCGCCCCTCGAAGGTGCGCTTCCACTCCTCGGCCGAGGTGATCTGCGGCAGCGCCGCACGATACTCGGCGGCGAGGCGATCCCAGTTCTTCTCGATCTCGCGCACCAGGTCGCGCGACTGCTTCAGCAGGCGGCGGAACTTGGCGCGATCGTGGCGGTACCACATCTTGCCGCTGCCGTCGGCCGCCCCGATGAGCACGCTCGAGTGGCGCGGAATGCGCCACCACAGCGCGTCCACCTTCGCGTACTCCAGCTCGGGCGCCTGCGCGTCGTGCTCGCTCACGGTGCGCCGCCAGTGGACCGGGATCATGCGCGCGGTGAACGCGCCGAGGCGGAGGCCCGTGGGGTAATCCTTCGGCTTCTTGAGCAGCGGGAGCGCGCGGCCGCCGCGCGCGTGCGGCGTATCGGGATCGCCGGAGCGGTACACGTGCGTCTCGGGGAAATCCGCCGCCCGGGCCCGGGCCGCGGGCATGTCCTTCGGCAGATCCTCATGGAGACCGCTCGGGCCCCGCAGCACCGAGCGCATGCCGTCGACCGCGAGCTGCGTCGCGTAGTACTGCATGTTCAGCAGCTTCTTGATGTCCTGCCGGCCGCTGTTCTGCAGCAGCTTGCCGCTGCCCGGCTGGTCGGAGTGCAGCAGGCCGGCGATGATGCGGTTGCGGGTGTGGAAGAACGCCTGCCAGTCCTGCGAGTCGTCCTTGTCGATCCAGGAGACGTGCCAGAGGGCCACGCCGGGCATCGACACCGTGCGGAACCCGGCGGCGCGGGCGCGCAGGCCGTACTCCGCGTCGTCCCACTTGATGAACACCGGCAGCGACAGGCCGATCTCGGCGATGATCTTCTTCGGGATCATGCACATCCACCAGCCGTTGTAATCGGCGTCGAGGCGGGCGTGCATCCACGGGGTCTGCCGCAGGTTGCGCTTGCGGAAGTCGTGACGGTGCTGCTCCTCGAAGGAGGGGCCCCAGAGGAACGGGCCGGGCCGCACCACCTCGGCCCAGGCGTGCAGCACGGGCTTGTCGAGCAGATCGAACATGTGGCCGCCCACGATCACCGGCGTGCGGTTGAAACGGCCGAACTGCAGGGCGCGGAGCGCGCTCTCCGCCTCGAACTCCACGTCGTCGTCGAGCAGGAGCAGGAAGTCGCTGTCCTCCCGCTCCAGCGTCTCGGCCATCGAGCGCGCGAACCCGCCCGAGCCGCCCAGGTTGCCCTGCTCGATGACCTGCAGCTTCTCGCCGAGCGCCGCCGCCACCTCGTCGAACCCGGCCTCGTCGCGCACCTTCTGCGTACCCTGATCGACCAGGAAGATGCGATCGATGCCGTCGAGCAGCCCGGGGTTGTCGGCGACGGTGCGGAGCGTGCCGACGCAGTAGTCGGGCTTGTTGTACGTGGTCATGCCCAGGCTGAGCTTGCCCGTCTCCACCGGCTGAGCGTCGGTCGACCAGTGCCCGCCCTGCAGCTCGAGATCCTCCGTGCTCGCGATGAGATCGAACCAGTACCAGCCGCCGTCGCTGAAGGAGCGCAGGGAGAGATCGAACGTGGAGGTGGCGCTGCCGGTCACCGCGCGCGAGTCGACGCGCTGCTGCACGCCCGATGCGTTCGAGCGGTACACGATGATGGTGCCGGGGCCCTGCGTGGTCAGCTCGAGCCGCACGCGGTCGACGACCGTCCAGTGCTGCCAGTACGCCGCCGGGAACGCGTTGAAGTAGCTCGCGAACGAGACCCGGTGACCCGAGCGCACGCGCATGCTGTCGCGAGAGAGCACGTGATCGATGTGCGCGTTCTCGCTGAGGCGCACGGGCCGGTTGCGCACCGTGGTCCAGGTCTCGGCGTCCGCGTAGAGCGGCAGCACGTCCGGGTCCTTGGCGACGGGGAAGACGACGTTCTGCAGGGTGGTCGGCATCGGAGCGAGCCTCTCTGGGCGTGCGGCGGGCAGAGTACCGATTCAGTCTAGCGGCGCGTGCGCGCCGCTAGACTGAATCG
>NZ_LDRK01000189.1 GCF_001477055.1 Leucobacter chromiiresistens | reverse complement strand
CGAAGACCTCCGGGCGGAAGCGGGTCAGGGACTCCCGGATGCCCTGCAGCAGCTGCAGCTGCTCCTCCCACCGGCGCAGGCTGGCGCCCGGGCGCAGGCCGACGGACTCGAAGGCGGCCGCCACGGCCCGGGAGTGATCCCGCGTGGTCTGCAGCAGGTGGCGCACCAGGGCCCGGGCCTGCTGGGTGTCCTCGGCGCTGACCAGGCGAGCCCCGTACCAGGGGGCCTTGCGGGTGGCCGGGGAGAAGGCCCGCAGCTCCGCGGCCCGCTCCAGCTGGGCCACCGTCTCCCGGCGGTCCACGGTCGCATCCAGGACGGCGCGGGTGAAGCGCACGCGCGTGGCCGGGGCCGGATCCTTGGCGGTCAGCGCCGCGAGGGTCTGCATGGCCTGATACGGGGTGATGTCCCAGCGCTCCTCGCGCCGGTGCAGGGAGCGGACATGGCGGCGCAGGTTCTCCCGTGTGCGCACCAGCTTCTCCCGGTGCTCCTCCAGGCGCGGCGCCTCGCTGCGCTCCACCTCCACGAGGGTGCGCACCAGGTCCGCGCTCAGCTGCTCCAGGCTCGACCTGCGCCTCCAGCTCCAGCAGGTGCTGCCCCAACCCCAGCTCTCGGCGGCGGGCGACGGCGCTGGCGAGGCTCTCGCGCCGCTCGGCCAGGACCAGCACGGAGCGGCCC
>NZ_LDRK01000188.1 GCF_001477055.1 Leucobacter chromiiresistens | reverse complement strand
GCCGGTTCCCCGGGAGCCACGACGTCGGTGGCCTGCTTCAGCGGCTCGGTCCCGTTGACCAGGCGGACCTCCCCGTATCGCCCCGTGTCATACGCATCCGTGACGGTGATGTCCCCAGTGGGCAGCAGCAGCATCCCCTCCAGCGCTTCCCGGGCGGTGGGATCCTCCGGCAGCTGACCGCTCACCGGCGTCACGGCGTCGGCCGGGGTGTCCAGCAGGCTCAGGCCCCCAGAGGACACCGAGATCTGGGTCTGCCCGTAGTACTCGGCCACGGTGCCCGAGACCCGCACATGATCCCCGACCCGCACCAGCCCGGCCGTATCCGGGGAGTAGACGAAGATCCCGTCCGACGCCCCCGGGGTGAGATCACTGTCCCCACCGGTGCCGGGGGTCTGCACGGTGTAGCCGCGCAGACCACCCTCCGGGTACGCCGCGGTGACCACCCCCTCGGTGGTCACCGCCTGATCCACCAGCGGACTGCTGTCCCCGGTGCCCTGGATCCGCGCGATGGGCACGACATCCCCGGGCTCATCCGACCC
>NZ_LDRK01000187.1 GCF_001477055.1 Leucobacter chromiiresistens | reverse complement strand
CCGTCTCGTGGGCTCGGACTGCCGGAGGTGGCGCGGGTGGGGGAATCCGAGGCCGCCGACGCCGGGTCCGCCTGATCGTCCTCCCGGGCCAGGATCCAATCCACCCCGTTGACGCTCACGCACGGATCCGCGACCGGCTCCTGCACATGCACCCCGCACTTGAGCACGATCGCCGCCGGATCCCCCCAGGCCGTGGTGGCCTGGGCGGTGGTCTCGCGCTGGTCCAGACCGGTCAGTTGGGTGTGCATGGCCACCCTCGCGGGCGCGCATGCGGGATCCGCGGGATCGGGGGCCGGATCCAGCGTCACGGCCGCCCCCGCGCAGCCGCTGAGCAGTAGCGCCCCCGCCAGGGTGCCCGTGAGGATCAGGACCCGGCGTGTCTGTCTTTTCCGAGGGGCGGTCCGTACACTGTCAGACGGCGAGGGCAGGGCGGCGGCTGGGGATGACACGGTCCCCAGGGTAGTCCACCGCAGCGGCCGACGCCGGGGCGGCACCAGGCCCCGGGAGACGGCGCCCGAGCCCGTCGCCGCCGAGAGAACCGCCGTGCCGTGCGCAGGAAGGAGCTTCCATGGACCGCAGAGCCCACCCCCGGCGGGCAGCCCGCGCGCGGGCCCTCGGCGTCGGCGCGCTGACCTGCCTCGTGGGCACCTGCGTGG
>NZ_LDRK01000186.1 GCF_001477055.1 Leucobacter chromiiresistens | reverse complement strand
GTCTCGTGGGCTCGGCGCTGGCGGAGCCGGCGTCGTCGCGGGTGGAGGACACGCCCTCGCCCGTCCCGGCGCCGGCCGTGCCCGCGGCACCCACCGCGGTGCCGCCGGCGGCCGCGGCCACGGCGCCGGCCGGGGCGGCCACCAGATCCGGGGCGTTGGATTCGGTGGGTACCTCATCCGCGGCCAGGTTCTGCTTGGCCAGATCCGCCTCGCGCTGATCCTTGGAGCGGAAGCCGAAGATCAGCACCCCGGCCATACCGCCGAAGAAGGCGATGGCCAGGCCGATGCAGAACAGCGGGATCGGCTGCATCGCGGGGATGGACAGCAGGGAGGTGAACGCGAAGGCGTAGGAGCGCACGCCCATCCAGGAGATCAGACCGCCGGCGATCATCGCGGGCACCAGGATCAGCGGGAACACGCGCTTGTACCGCAGCACCACGCCGTACAGGGACGGCTCGGAGATGCCGCCCAGCAGACCGGAGACCGCCGCACCCGTGGCCGTCTGACGCAGCTCCTTGTCCCGCTTGGCGCGGATGGCCACACCGGTGACCACGCCGAACACCGCGAAGTTGTATGCGGCCATCGGGGACTGGATGAAGTCGTAGCCCAGGGTGGACAGGTTGGAGATCATCACGG
>NZ_LDRK01000185.1 GCF_001477055.1 Leucobacter chromiiresistens | reverse complement strand
GTCTCGTGGGCTCGGCGAAGGCCAGGAAGTCCGCGGGGATCAGGCGGGTGCCCTGGTGGATCAGCTGGTAGAAGGCGTGCTGGCCGTTGGTGCCGGGCTCGCCCCAGAAGATCTCCCCGGTCTCGGTGGTCACCGGGGAGCCGTCCCAGCGCACGGACTTGCCGTTGGACTCCATGGTCAGCTGCTGCAGGTAGGCGGGGAAGCGGTGCAGGTGCTGGTCATAGGGCAGCACCGCGTGGGAGTCCGCGCCGCAGAAGTTGACGTACCAGACGTTGATCAGGCCCATCAGCAGCGGCAGGTTGGCCTCGGGTGCTGCGGTGCGGAAGTGCTCGTCCATCGTGTGGAAGCCGGCCAGCAGCTCCTCGAAGACGTCCGGACCCAGCACCACGGCCAGGATGGTGCCGATCGCGGAGTCCACGGAGTAGCGCCCGCCCACCCAGCTCCAGAAGCCGAAGGCGTTGGCGGGGTCGATGCCGAAGGCCTCCACCTTGTCCAGGGCGGTGGACACGGCCACGAAGTGCTTGGCGCCCGCCCTGGACAAGGTGGAGGCCTTCGGCATCGACCCCGCCAACGCCTTCGGCTTCTGGAGCTGGGTGGGCGGGCGCTACTCCGTGGACTCCGCGATCGGCACCATCCTGGCCGTGGTGCTGGGTCCGCACGTCTGCGAGGCGCTGCTGCCAGGCTTCCTCACGATGGACGAGCACTTCCGCACCGCAGCACCCGCGGCAACCCTGGCC
>NZ_LDRK01000184.1 GCF_001477055.1 Leucobacter chromiiresistens | reverse complement strand
TCTCGTGGGCTCGGCGGCGGCGTCGGTGTTCTGCCGCCAGACGTGCCCGCACTCCGGGCAGCGATATCGGCGGACCCGGACGAGAAGTGTGGTGGGTCGCCAGCCGAACGGTTCGTGGGCCAGGCGACGGGTCACGGTGTCCCTGGGGGCGCCGTGGGCCCCGCACTGGTGGCACCAGTCGTCGGGTTCGGTGACACGGCAGACCAGGACCGCGTGGTCGTCGGTCAGGTGCTGTCCGACGGCTTCGAGGCCGAGTTCGTTCAGGCGTGTGAAGGTGGTCAGGTCGGGCGCGGTGAAGGTAGCGTCGGGCACGTCGAGGTCTTTCTGGATGGTTGTGTAGGAGCTTCCATCTTCGGAAGGCCTCGACGTGTGTCCGGGGTGCGACGCGCCGGGTTGGCTCAGATCTCCGCCGTGGCAGTCAGTGGCGTGGCGGACGAGTGGCCCCTACACCCTCAACTGCGAAGAGCCCGCATCGCCGGCACCGGCGGTCAGTGTCGCTGCCCACCACGCGGCACGCCAGGACTGCTCGCGCGGGGTCGGGGCGCTGTCCGGTCACGACGAGGCCGAGCTCGTTCAGGCGCGTGAAGGTCGTCAGGTC
>NZ_LDRK01000183.1 GCF_001477055.1 Leucobacter chromiiresistens | reverse complement strand
CTGCTCGACGCCGTCGTGGACGAATACGAGCCGATCCTGGTGGAGCTGGACGAGGACCTCGACGAGATCGAGGAGAACCTGTTCTCCGGTGACGAGAAGTCCTCGCAGCGCATCTACGAGCTGTTCAACGAGGTGGTCAAGTTCCAGCGGGCCACCCGACCGCTGAACTACATGATGGAGCTGCTGATGCGCGGGGCGCAGAAGTACGGCACCCCCGAGACCCTCCTTCCCCGTTTCCGGGACGTGAAGGACCACGCGATCCGCGCCACCGACCACCTGGACGGGCTGCGCGCCGCCCTGCAGAACGCCCTGACCGTGGAGGCCACCCTGGTGGCGCAGGACCAGAACGACGCGATGAAGAAGATGTCCGCGTGGGCCGCGATCCTCATCGCCCCGACCATCATCGCCGGGATCTACGGGATGAACTTCCAGCACATGCCGGAGCTGGACCTGAGCTGGGGCTACTACGGGGCGCTCGGGCTCATGGTGGCCGTGTGCACCGTGCTGTGGGGCGTGTTCAAGAAGAAGGACTGGCTGTAGCAGCCGGCTGACCTGCCGCGCCGTGGGGCTCAGAGG
>NZ_LDRK01000182.1 GCF_001477055.1 Leucobacter chromiiresistens | reverse complement strand
TGCAGCTGCGAGCCGACGCCGCCGCGGCCGCCCGCCGGATGATCGAGGCCGCGGCTCGGGACGGGGTGAGCCTGAGCCCCATCTCCGGCTACCGCTCCCACCAGACCCAGGAGGCCACCTACCGGCAGTGGGTGAGCACCTACGGGCAGGAGCGGGCCGACGTCGCCTCCGCCCGGCCCGGGTACTCGGAGCACCAGACGGGGCTGGCCGTGGACTTCGGCGGGTCCGGGGCGTGCGATCTGCAGCCGTGCTTCCGGGACACCCCGGCGGCGCACTGGCTCGCCGAGCACGGCGCAGAGTACGGGTTCATCCTGCGTTTTCCCTGGCAGCAGCAGGACACCACCGGGTACTGGTACGAGTCCTGGCACCTGCGCTGGATCGGGCAGGAGCAGGCCCAGCGGTACCGGGATTCCGGGGTCCACAGCTACGAGGA
The DNA here is from genome assembly GCF_001477055.1 of Leucobacter chromiiresistens. Classification (GTDB taxonomy): domain Bacteria; phylum Actinomycetota; class Actinomycetes; order Actinomycetales; family Microbacteriaceae; genus Leucobacter; species Leucobacter chromiiresistens_A. The sequence goes on along the minus strand of NZ_LDRK01000182.1, from coordinate 305 downwards.
GTTCGTGGGGGCGGGGCCGGCCCCGAGCTACCGGGACTGATCCGGACGGTGCCCGCGGTGCGCCAACGGTGCCGACCATCACGGTGAATACTGCGTGATCTGTCCGTCATTCGCCGCACAAAGCCTCCGCTGAGAGCGAAACCTGCCGTACGATGGCGATCATGCTCAGTGGATTCAAAGACTTCATCTCCAAAGGCAACGTCATCGACCTGGCCGTCGGTGTGATCATCGGCGGTGCCTTCAGCACGGTGGTCAACGCCCTCGTCGAGTCGGTGCTCATGCCCCTCATCTCCATGCTGATCGGC
>NZ_LDRK01000181.1 GCF_001477055.1 Leucobacter chromiiresistens | reverse complement strand
GTGGGCTCGACGGTCGGTTCGCTGGTGGGCTCCGCGGTCGGCTCCGCGGTGGGGTCAGCGGTCGGCTCGGCCGTGGGCTCCGCCATCGGCTCGGCCGTCGGCTCGCTGGTCGGCTCCGGCGTCGGCTCGGCGGCCTTCTGCTCGGCGTCGAAGCTCACCGACAGCGGCAGTGGGGTCTTCTTGGCGTCCCCACCGGACCCGGAGGCATACCACCGGGGCCGCATATCCGGGTGCAGCGCGTCGATGAACTCCCCCGGGAAGGACCCGGAGAACACCCGGTCGCCCTCGCGGTACTCGCGGCCCGCGAAGTCCGGGGTCCCGGTGACCGTCACCCGCTGGCCCTCCCGGCTGAGCTCCACGTGATCGAAGGTGGCCATGGTGACCCGGTGGTACCCGCCGCTGTTCTCGTCGTTGAGCATCCAGCTCAGCTCCACGCTCAGTCGCGCCGAGCCGTCCGCCTCCACATCCAGGCGGGGATTCCCGAAGCTGGTGATCACCCCCGGGGCCATGATCGCGTAGTGCCGGATGCGCACCCCGCCGTCCCAGGCCACCGAGGCCCGTCCGCTGCGCCCGTCGTACCAGCCGCGGCCCTCACCGAAGACGTACTGCTGCCCCTCGCGGGTGACCGGGCCCAGCGGTTCGGGGGTCCAGGACCGCATGTAGTCGTTCACCGCCCAGGACAGGCTCGGGTGGGAGACCTCCACCGCATCGGCGGGACGCTGCAGGGGGT
>NZ_LDRK01000180.1 GCF_001477055.1 Leucobacter chromiiresistens | reverse complement strand
GCAGGTGCACGCGCTCGACGCGGACAAGCGCGAGGTGAAGAAGGTGGCGGAAGCCGCAGGCATCACCGTCACCGGCTTCGCGCGCAGCAAGGTCGGCGCCTAACCACTCGCACCGGGACCCGGGCCGCACGGCTCGGGTCCCGTGCTGTGTCCGCACTAATATGGGCTCCGGGTGCGACCGGGGCCCCACCGCGCTTCGGCGTCCACGTTCGAACCAAGGAGACACCTCACATGACCAAGACCGCCGATCGCAAGCGCCGAGTACTGCTCAAGCTCTCGGGGGAGGCCTTCGGGGGCGGGACGCTCGGGGTGAACCCCGACGTGGTCAGCCAGATCGCTCGTGAGATCGCCGCCGCGATGCAGGACGCGGAGGTCGCCGTGGTCGTCGGCGGTGGCAATTTCTTCCGCGGGGCGGAGCTCTCGCAGCGGGGCATGGATCGCGCTCGCGCCGATTACATGGGCATGCTCGGCACCGTGATGAACGCCCTCGCTCTCCAGGATTTCCTGGAGCAGGCCGGCGTCGAGACCCGCGTGCAGTCGGCCATCACGATGACGCAGGTCGCGGAGACGTACATTCCGCTGCGCGCCATCCGCCACCTCGAGAAGGGCCGCG